>JAQVRO010000034.1 GCA_028701035.1 Minisyncoccota bacterium | reverse complement strand
GTTACATTTGTTAGTTATATTTAAAGAAACTCTTCTCATGGAAAATATTATTTATAGTTGAAAAAACTTATTTAATATACTAATCGCTATTTTTGGGTTTTGTAAAGTATACAACAATGTGTTTTTTCTGTCAATCGAATGCACTCTGCTATGCTACAGTTTACAGTAACAAGGTAAAAAATATGTTGCAAAACCAAACAATAAGTGATTGGATGAAAGAGGTAAAGGATAATTCATATCGTAAGACTGAAGGGCTAATGGTATTTAACAGTTTAAATTAATCAAATTATGAACAAATCTAACGGGCTAAAATACAACATAGTAGCAGAAAACACACAGAGCACAGTTGTTGCTGAACATTTTCATAATGAGGGGTGGTAAATTGCCCTGTAGAGCGCATTTCGGCATAAACACGCTCTACAGGGCGGATTAAGTTTATATTATTCTTGCCGAATAGTTATTTGTCATAATTTATTACCTGTAGAGCGTATAAGTATTTTCTAATCCAGTAATGAGCATGAAACGAAGGTTGTAAATGAGATCATTTCTTGAGGTATTGATTTAAAGTTTTCAAATAATATTCCTCTTGCTTTTTGCATTCTTCTTGCAAAATCATTATCACTTTCACTATACGCAATACTGTCTAACATTTCAAGCGTAATCATTGGTTTTAGGTATTGATCACAATCAATCAGTGTCTTAAACTTCTCATAAGGTGTTAAGTAAGTATTATACTTCTTCTTCTCTTTGCCTCTTTTGTCGACCTTTATCGTGGCAAACCCACATGGTCTATGATAGTTAATGTAGATATTCAAGTATTTTTTACAAAAATCATTTATCATTGGAGCAAACTGTCTAGGAATATGTACATAACCCATATTCTTCCTTACAATTGACCCATTTTTACTCTCAGCTAAAGCATTATCGTTTGACTTCCTTGGTCTAGACTTGGTTTGACTAATCATTATCTTGTTTAATAGCTTAACAACTATCTTGTTAATATACTCACTACCATTGTCTGAGTGGAAATTGACGATCTTGAACGGATACTGGTTAATTGAGTCTTCAAGCAATAGAGCTAGATAGTACTCAGATATTCTCTCTACTGTTCCGACTATTTCCCACTGAGTCACCTCATCGGTCATGTTAATATGGTAAACTCCCTTTTCCTTGTCTAAATCACCTTGATGAACCGAATCTACCCTTAAAAACCCCGGTTTGCCGTATGGATTTGGCTTTCTCCTCTCTCCGATAGTTATCTTGTTATTCCCACTAGTCTTGGTAAGTGTGGTAGCATGTGTTTGGTATTGTCTTGTCTCTCTTAAATTGTGCTTCTCAAAATTAATATAATTTGATATAATTCAATTATGCAACATCTTGAACCAAAACAATGCCATCTTTGGCGAAAAGAAGATTTAAATAATAGTGATTTGAGGTTGAATAATTTTGAAGAATTAACTGTATTTACTAATAGTAGTCATCTAACAAGAAAGTTATTGAAGTGTAAAGATTGTGGCCAGCTTTACTTTTATGAATTTTATGAAGAAATAGATTTTATCGGAGGAAACGATCCTCAATATCAAACCTTTATACCCGTTGAAACAGAAGAAAAAGCTAAAGAAATATCTAAAGAAGATTTGTTAGAAATTCACAATCATTCACCACGAATTTTAATTGACTTTCCAGAAGAAGCAGAAAAGCCACTACTTCCTAGGTGGGTTAGATAAAGTAATTAGTTTATTAAAAAATAATATTATGAATGAACTAGAAATAAATGAACGCGTTATTCTTATTAATGTCAATAGGCTTTATAGGGAAAACATGACTAGCGACGAACTTTATGACATTACTAGAAATTATTGGAGATTAAATCCTGAAAGAGCAAGTTGCGCAAATTATGTTCTTTCAAATTATAAGGGAGTAGTTAAAGAGGTTTATGGGGTAGATGGATGGGAGTTTGCACAAATGGTTAATGGATACAAGAGGTATAGATTTTATGGCAGAGTAGCTTCGCCTGAAATTAGAAGAAAGTATTTCGGCGAATCAGTTGCACATTATAGAAAAAAAGGTTCTCAAAATCCTATTTTGTATGTAAATTGTTAGATTTATTAAAATATATATCATGGAAAAGATGACTTTTAAAGTTGTTTAAGCTATAATACATTAAATAAATAAAATTATGAAAAAAGATTTAAAGAAAATTTTTAATTTAATGTTTGAAAAATTAGAGCTTATTTCTATAGGCGATAATTTCATTAACGATATTAATAAAAGAAGAAGTGTGTGTTTGGATAAAAATAAGCCCGACTCTTTTTTCTATGAAATGCTTGTTGTAGATATTCATGTAAGTGGTTTTAAAGTTTCCATTTTAAGAGATCGTTGGAGTGATATAAGGAAGGCTTTCTCTGATTATGATGTATGTAGAGTTAGTCAATATACAGATAGAGACTTAGAAAAGATGATGAATAACCCTCGAATCATTAAAAATAAAAACAAATTAAAAGCATGTATAGAGAATGCAAAACTAATAAAGGAAATTTCGAATAAATATGGGTCTTTCGGCAATTATTTGAATAAGTATTCAAATAATCCAGAAAAATTAATAAAGGAATTGATAAATAATTTTCATTATATGGGAAAAGTTTCTGCTTTAAATTATCTAAACATGATTGGGATGGATGCTGTTAAGCCTGATGTACATGTAATCCGAATTATGTATAGATTGGGGTTAATTGATTCCGATAAAGGATCTCCGGAAGATGTAGAGCAATCAATAGAAGTTGCAAATGAAATAAAAAATTTAACCGGAGAAAAGCTAAAAGTAGTTGATGCAATTTTTTGGATGTATGGTGGTGGTGGAGATAATCATGTTAAAAAAGCTATTTGTTCAAAGCAAAAACCACTATGTTGTGAATGTCCCCTTACTGATTATTGTGATTTTTTTAAAAGTCAGAAAATAGAATAGTTTTCTTCTTATTTTTTTATGCTACAATGTATACATGAGTAACATTCAAAAGATTCAGAAAGCAATTAAATTTGCAATCAAAACTCACGAAGTTTATCAAAAGCAAACACGAAAAGGTAAAGACATTTCATACATTACCCATCCTTTAACGGTGGGTCTTGTCTTGTCTAGGTTTAATGCAAGTGATGATTTGGTTTGTGCAGGAATATTGCACGATACTATTGAAGATAGTATTCCCGAAAGAAAAGTTAGTTTTGAAATGATTGAAGAGAGGTTTGGTAAAAATGTTGCAGATCTGGTTTCTAGTGTTTCTGAAAAGAACAAAGAGCTTTCTTGGACAGAAAGAAAAGCAAAGTCTATTCAAGGCATCAAAGATTTCTCAAAAGACTCTTTATTATTAAAATCAGCAGATGTATTATCTAATGTTTCTGAGATTTTAGATGATTATAGCAAAGAAGGGGATAGTATGTTTGAAAGATTTAATGCACCAGAACCAAAGAAGGAAAACGCAGTAAGTAACTACATAAAAGTTATGGAAATGATTATTGATTGTTGGAGTGATAATCCAATGAAAGATGAATTGAAATCTTTAATTGTTAAATTAGAAGGGATAAAAAACAATTAAGACCATGAAAAAAGATTAAAAAATATAGGTTCTGATTGCTAGAGTCAATTTACTTAAATCATCCCAAAAGGGTGGTTTTTTGTTTTGGTTGTAGTATAATAAAAAAGATTAATTTAACAGATACCCAAGAAAAGTTTTCGAGTTTTTTGTATTTCCTAAAATAGATGATTATGGATTATCCAATACGTATCAATAAATATATAAGAGACAGAGGATTGGCCTCAAGGCGAGAAGCTGATAAGCTTGTTGACGATGGCCTCGTTTTGATTAATGGGAAGATCTCGGAAAAAGGGGACATGGTTAACAAGGAAGACCATGTTGTATTAAAAGAAAACAAAAAAGAATACAAATATATTGCATACTACAAGCCTTGTGGTTTATCAA
>JAQVRO010000033.1 GCA_028701035.1 Minisyncoccota bacterium | reverse complement strand
CAAAAGTTGCTGTAACTGGATATGGCAAGGCACAAAAAATTCAAGTTCAAGAAATGGTTAAGAATATTTTGAATTTAGAAGATATTCCAAAACCAGACGATGCCGCTGATGCCCTAGCCCTAGCAATATGCTGTGCTAATAATTTAAAGTTTAAATAATAAAGCTAAGGTAATTTTTTTTATTAATAACCTCAAATTGTGAATTGTTATATGCGTTGATAAACTCTGCGGGATTAACAATTTTTCCATTGCCCCACTTTATTTCATAAGCAAACATCTTTCCCTCTCTTTCTTCAATATAATCTATTTCCTTTTGAGTATATGTTCTCCAAAAATAAATATTTGCTTTAATGTTGTTATATTCCCTGTGCTTCATTCTTTCTAAAATGCAAAAGTTTTCCCAAAGTGCTCCAGCGTCATTTCTTATATCCATTTTATTATAATTCAAGATTAAGCTATTCCTAATTCCTAAATCATAAAAGTATATTTTTACATTTTTTGATATCTCTTTTCTTAGGTTCCTGCTTAGTCCTTGAATTTTAAAGACAATGAAACATTTTTCTAATATATCAATGTATTTTTCTACTGTTTTTTTATCAACAGAAAGATTCCTAGCTAACTCAGTAAAAGAAACTTTATTACCAACTTGTAGGGATAAAAGTTTTAATAACTTAATTACAATGTCTGATTTTTTAACACCCTCAAAAGATAGGATATCTTTAAGTAAGTATCCTGAAGAGATATTATTAATGTCTTCCTCTTTGTCTTTACTAAAAAAAACTTCGGGATAAAGACCAAATTTCATTATCTCCTCAATGTCTAATCCTTTTTTATTTAATAGAACTTCTTCAACTGATAAGGGATAAAGCTTGTAATGATAAGCCCTTCCCACTAAGGGTTCTCCTAGTTTATTCCCTAAGTCAAACGAAGATGAGCCCGTAGCTAAAATTTGTATCTTAGGATAAGTATCAACCATTAGCTTAATAATCCCTCCGGGATTTTTAAGGACTTGCGCCTCATCTAATACTACCAGCTTTGCGTTATTAAAATACTTTTTTATTTTCTCTGCTTCTAATATTTCTAAGTTTTCCTGAACCGAAAAGTTCTCACAGTTCAAATACAAACAGTTCTTGTCTTTATTCTCCTCAATAATTTGCTTCATTAAAGTTGTTTTTCCTACTTGCCTAGGACCATAAACAATAATTGCTTTACCCTTAAAGAGATTATCTTGTATTGATTTTTGTATTCTCCTTTTTAACATATTCCTTAAATTATGGGATTACAATCCCATTATTGCACGAACCGATAATTGTGTCAATTAACTATAATGCACAACCATGTAACTCCAATATCGCCCTCCTAAAAGAATGCTTATGTTTTTCTTTTAAATTATAGCTATTGCAATGACTCATTATTCCTAGGAAGGAGTTAACCGTTTCTTTTATCTTTTTATTCTCCTTACTTTCAAAAACTGCACAATAAAAATTATTCTTAATCCTCTTTGTTAGATATTTACGATACGGCTTAATTATTAGCCCTAAGTATACAACTCCTTTTGAAAAGTGTTGCAAATATGTCTTCTTAGGATGTAAGTCCAAAAGAGTTTCGGTAATTAAATGTTTTTTAATCTGGAAAATCACTTCTTTAAGATATTCCTTATCTCTGTGAACAATCAATATATCATCAACATATCGTCCGCAATACTTAATGCCCACATCCTCTTTAATGAAATGGTCTAACTTGTTCAAGTATATATTGCCAAACAATTGTGACGTTAGATTCCCTATCGGCAATCCACACCCTTTTTTAGATAAAAATAAGCTCTTGCCTTTTGGCAAACCATCCCAATCGCTTCTTTTGCCTTTAATAATACATTCCTTTGTTGGGTCACTAAAAACAATTATTCTTAGCAACTTTTTTACTAATAAAAAGCTAAAGTTAAATTCACCGTTCTTTCTTTTGTCTTTTTCAATTTCAGAGATTATTAAGTCAAACAATAATTCTTTATTAATAGACATAAAATAACTCTTAACATCAAGCTTTAGGATATAGCAATCATCTTTATAATTATTAGAACAAGAGCGGATAAAGTGTTCCGCTCTTTTTATACCATAATGCACGCCCTTGCCCCTTCTACAGCTATATGCATCATGAATAAATCTTCTTTCAAATATTGGAGAGATATAGTTATACACCAAATGATGCACCACCCTATCTCTAAAGTCCGCAGCAAATATTTCTCTTTTTACTGGCTTACTAACAATAAAACAAATACTTGGCTTTAAATCATATTTCCCTGAAATAATCTCTTCAAACAAAGAAAATATATTTTCTTCAAAATTCATTTCAAACCTTAAGGCATTGATTGTATTTCTTTTGTTCCCTCTAGCGTCAAAATATGCCTGAAATAAATCTTCTAGTAATTGATCTTCATCAAGATCAGGGAAAATATTGTTTTTGTTTTTAAAAAGTATTGCTTGTTGCATCAAGTATTTAAAATAAAATTAACAAATAATTAGTATTGCATAAAGTCAATGTCTGCCTAATTAATGCCCATCAGATTATTTTTCCATACAAGAATGTATTAATTAGGCAAAACATCGTCTAAGTCCCAAAAAGACAACGGACGGAAAAGCCGTTTGCCTTAGAATTGGTATTGCGGTTGACGGTAGAATTACTAGTGTTCAAGTTCCTGTTCCAAGCACCTGCGCCACCCTCACTAGACGACCAGAAGTTCGTATTGGAGCCCACATTGTTGAAGCTACCATCGGTATTGCGGTTGCCGGACAACTACCAATCAAAAACAATCACTGTACTCTTCTTTTCGCAGGAAATTATTATATATTATACAACAATATATTTTCCCCACTCAAGAATGCCTCTCAAATACTGAAAAAACGGACTGCTTGAATAAGAGAAGCTATTCCTTGTTAAGAACAATTCAACAATTAACAAGGGGATTGTCGGACTTAAAGTGCTCGCTCATTTATGCCTTAGCGTAAATAACTCTGGCACTATATTATATTATATTAATATTAAACTGTAGCTATGCATGACCTTTGCCAACCCAATATCTGCTTTGATGTATCTTGAATGTTCTTACTTGCTCTTACAAAGGCCCTTAAGCTTATTATCTTTAAATCTTTTGCTAGGCGAACAAGCAACCTTACAGTTTCTAACTTCTCTCTTGCATTCTCTAGTGCCTCTCTTTTATCTTTCTTGCTATTCGCTTTGTATATTAATATCGCCAATTCTGTTGTTTCTTTTTTTAATTGTTCTCCTAGCGTATACTTGAATTCCTTATTAAACCCCCTGACTAGCATATACATTTCTAGAGTAAGATCATATATTGATTTAAATATTGGTAATTCGCTGTATTGCATTGTTCTTTTAATTATTTATTATTTTATTTATTATTTGTAAATTATGAGAGGCAATGATAAATAACGAGAATATAAAAGATTAAAATATATTTGGTTGGGGAAAAAGGAATTTAAGGGACGTTGTGGTAAGAATGGGCAGATATATTATTGCTTTAGTATTTATTTGGTGGGTTGCCTTTTCCCCCAACAAATAGTCAAATAGTCAAAGAAAACCTCTCTATTCCAAAAGACAACGGACGGAAAAGCCGCCTGCCTTAGAATTGGTATAGCGGGCGACGGTAGAAAAACTAGTGGTCAAGTACCTGTTCCAAGCACCTGCGCCACCCTCACTAGACGACCAGAAGTACGTATTGGAGCCCACATAGTAGAAGCTACCATCGGTAGAGCGGTAGCCGGACATTAGGGCATTAAATCCTGATGAACCTCCACTTTTAAGGGCTGTTCCGGCTGGATCACAACCCCAAGCATTATTTCTGTTTGGATCACAAGCTCCTGTTGCAAGGTAGCTGTCCAAAATATGTTGTTCTGCATCAGTAGGAAGCTTCCACCCTGAAGGGCAGGCGCCAATTGCTGCGGGGTGGTTGTAAAGAACACCGTGGGTAGTG
>JAQVRO010000032.1 GCA_028701035.1 Minisyncoccota bacterium | reverse complement strand
TTTGATGTATTTGTTTAATTCCTCCATAGTGCCCGGGGTGGGACTCGAACCCACACAGGAGTAATCCTATACGATTTTGAGTCGTACGCGTAAGCCAATTCCGCCACCCGGGCTTAATAATATTAGAGTATCAAAGTTAAATCTTTTTTTCAATACACAAAAGAAAAGAGCCCGATAGGTGGCGGACTCTTTCCTACTATGAAAACCAAAAAGGTTCACCATAGAACTACTCGAGATAAGGTTAGCATATTGTTAAAAATTGTCAATACCCTGTATACATCAACAGGTTAAGGAGCTAAGCTCCTTAATCCGACCTCCTTAATCTATACTTCGCTTAATTAAGGAGCTAAGCTCCTTAATCCGACCTCCTTAATTTAAGGTCTGCCTATTGCTAGAATTAATTTTTTGTACTATTATATAAATGTTGTATTTAATACAACGAGGTGTGTAGACATTGAAAACACAAAACATCGGATTTGCTCCACAATGGAGCGAAATAAGGGCGAAGCATATGAATGACCCTTGTGCATCAAGAGTCGTTCAATATGCCGAACAATGGGCATTTATTATGAGTGCTCAGTTAGGTAACGGCAATAAGAAAAAATTCGCAGAGATTGCCGAAGAGTCTCTACGAGTTACAACAGAGATAAGTCTTGACATAACTCCATTCCAGTATGGGTGTGTAATAACATTATTGCACAAAAACTGGCAATATGGAGAACAACTCCGCCGATGGCACAATATTCGTGTCGGCGGAGCTGATGTTGGCCAAAAGGCCAACGCTGAGGGCTGGATTATCAATCCGGGACTAAGCATATAATCATATAATCCAGCTCAAGCCCTGTTTTTAAAAAAAGACAGGGCCTTAACTTTTGTTTCCCCTATTCATTTTAGATAAAATATCAGACTTGAAAGCATGAATAATATCTTTTTGAGAATTAAATCTATCTTCGGCAAGAGAAATTAGTTTTGAAACAAGCTCTACATTAGACATTCCCATTTTTTTCCAGTTATGGTGATAAAGGCTTCCAGGTAGAGTATTTACTTCGTTAACATAAATTTTGTTAATAGCACTATTAATAAGAAAATCTACTCGGGCAATTCCAGAACATCCAAGCACTCTATATGTTCTTAGCCCCAAACTGTTGACCTTATCTATCAACTCTTTACTAATATTGGCAGGGATTTCAGTTGTTTGAGCGTTTACTCCGATACCTTTCTTAGAACCAGACAAATACTTTGATTCAAAATCAAAAAACTTGTTAGTTAAAGGCCTCTCAACTCCAGCTAAAACTAAATCATCATTGCCCATAATGGGTAGGGTTACTTCTATCAAATCAGGCACACTTTCTTCTACTAGAACCTTGTCGTCATAGTGAAGTGCCACTTCAATGGCATTGCTTAATTGAGAAGCATCTTTTACTTGAGTAATAGCAATACTTGAACCTAAATGAACTGGCTTTACAAATAAAGGCCAATTAAGATTGTTGATCTTCTCCATGATACTGTTTTTGTCTTTCTCCCAATCTGATTTAGTAAACCAGGTATAAGGGACTATATCTATATTCTCTGCAAATAATACTTGTTTGGTTAGAACTTTATCCATAGCTACAGCTGAAGCAAATAAGTCACAACCAACAAAAGGAACTTGCGCCATACGCAATAATCCCATTAAACTTCCATCCTCACCAAATGTCCCGTGCATAGCTGGAAAAACTAAATCAATATTGACTGACTTAGCAAAAATACCACTGAATAACAGACTAAGACCATTATTAACAGATAAATTTACAATATCTTTCTTGATCAACCTCTCTTCGAAATTACCTTTAAAATAATCCATATTAATCATATCCGAATTAGAATACCAAACACCAGTCTTGGATATATATACTGGATAAATATTAAAAGAACCAATCGCCAACAATGAATTAATAATTGGTATGTGGGCAGTAATGATTGAAACGTCATGCTCCGCACTACGACCACCAAATATAACAGCTATGTTTCTTTTCATATATATTGATCGGGCCAGTCGTTTTGCAACAAAACAACATCGCCACTTATTGTAATACTTGATATTGAATTATAGGCATCTGGGGCAAAATTAAACCAGATTAGCTCTCCCTTAAAATCATTCTCTTTTAATCCTTCTTCGATATAGCCAGTAACTGAATTTTTAATTAAGACTACTCTCTCAATACCCGCTAAGGATAACATCTTGCCAATTTCTCGATGAACTTCTTTGGTCTTACTTCCCATCTCAACAAGACCTGGGGTAATATAGAATCTTCTAGCTTTGATGTTTTTTAAAAACTCAATAGAAACTCTAGCTCCATCAGGATTGCCATTATAACTATCGTCAATTATCACTACTCCATCAGATTCTTTGGGCTCTAGTCTATGACTAAAAGGTTTTGTTTTTGACACTCCCTTTTGTATTTGTTCAATTGACAAACCTAACTTAAAAGCAATATCAATCGCACAAACCAATGGCCCAACTTGATGAATACCTAATAATTTAGATCTGAAATTATTATCTTTAAACTTAAAAGACAATCCATCTAAATTTGTTTTAGTATTTAACACCAAATCTGTTCCAATGCCACTACCACAATATATAATATCTGATTTACGAGCAGAATCAAGAGCAAGCTTACTATCCCCATTTACATAAATAGAATCCACATACTCCCCAAGTTCATATATTGTCTTAACGGTGCTGTCTATTGTTTTAAACCTTTCTAAGTGAGCCTCGTTAATACCTGCAATAATTCCCATATCAGGATTGATAATATCACATAACTGACTAATATCACCCGGATAGTATTCTCCAAGCTCAAATATCAAAACATCTTCGTCTCCAGACAAACCACCAACAAATTTGCTAATTCCTAATGGGGTATTGTAACTATCTTTGGCGCTAGCAACCTTCTTACCCTCAGACAAAACAGTTTTGAGGATTTCTCGCATAGTGGTTTTTCCAAAACTCCCCGCTATCGCTATTTTAAAACCCTTATGTCTTTTAATCTTCTTTTTAGTTTTATCAAGTATATAGCGCTCTACTGGGATCTGCAAAATCTTTATTACCAATAATGGAATAACTATTCCATAAGCCAAAATATATGGCGCTAATACTAGAGCTAATATTAAATTATCAATAACAACTAAAGATAAAACAATAATAATCCAAGCACAAACCAACAAAACCATTCCTTTGGTAGTTTTTTTAAACTTTTTACGAACTTGAACTTTTTTAAAATCAGATACCTTAAAATACCACGAAAAATAGTCGTGTATATTATACTCACTTGCCTGCAACATATATATAATATTTTGAGGATAATAAATATTAAATCTGGAAATAAATCTTTTAATCATAAAATTAACGAAGCTACTTCTTTTGGTTTTTCTTGATGAATAAAATGACCACCACTAATAACTTGTAATTTAGATCCTACGATCAATTCATTAAAAGTCTTACCATCGGCTAATGGAGTTGATTTGTCGCCATTACCCCAAATTATTAATGTAGGAGTATTAATCATCTTAGCATATTCTTTTAAATCTTCGGAGACAATATTTACAAATGTCCCCTTTAGCTCTTCTCTATCAGCATAATCGCTCCCAACAATACGATAAAATATTATTTTAAGACCTTGAGGCAACCACTTAAAAGGTTTTGACAAAACATTAACCAGACTATTCCCTTTAGCGATACCAGCCGAATTAATTAATATTAATTTATTGCATCTCAACTCACCCAAAGCAACACCCTTAATTGCTATTCTGCCACCAAAAGAATGGCCCAATAAGAAATCTATATTAATGTTTAATTTGTCTAGAAAAGAACTCACAAAAAAAATGTAATCGTCTACGCTCCAAGATTTTGGCGGATTATCTGTTTGGCCAAAACCCGGCAAATCAAGTCTAATTATCCTAAAACCTGAAAGAAACGGCATCAAATTATCAAATGTATTTAGATTATCTCCCCAACCATGAAGCAATAACAATACTTTGCCACTACCAGTGTCTTCGTAGTTAGTTATTAAATTGT
>JAQVRO010000011.1:5656-16561 GCA_028701035.1 Minisyncoccota bacterium | reverse complement strand
TCTCTAGCTTCTTGAAATCTTTGAATTGGATTAACTACAATAACAAAAAAAGCGCTAAATAGTAAAAGCACTCCAAGAACGATTAATAACTCAATATATGTAAATCCTCGTTGATTCATATGCTACTAGTATATTACTAACGAGAATTATTGTCAACGATTTTAGAAAGTTTCGTAGTCTCTCATCTGAAGCTGAGCTTTGATTTGTTTTAGTGTTTCTAAAACCACACTAACAATAATCAATATTGATGCTCCTCCAATTAAGAATTGAAATCCTTGAATAGTTTCGCCAGTAATTATTTGAATAAGGCCCTGAACAATCCATGGCATAATAGCCACAATCGCTAAAAACAATCCCCCTAAGAATAATGTTCTGTTTAACACATGGTTTAGGTAGTTAACAGTTGGAGTTCCAGGTCTAATTCCAGGAATAAAGCCACCCATTTTCTGCAAGTTGTCGGCGACACTTTTGGGATCAAAAGTTACAGCAGTATAAAAATATGTAAAAAGAAATACTAAAACAAACAAGGTTGAACCCAAGAACCAAGAATTGTCAAAGATATTAACAACATATGTTGCTAAAACACCAACGATACTGTCCGAGCCAGCCAAGAACTGACCAAGAATTGATGGCATAAATGCAATTGAAAAAGCAAATATAATAGGAATAACTCCAGCTGGGTTTAGGTTTAATGGCAAGTATGTTGATACACCACCATACATCTTTTGTCCCCTTACTCTTTTAGCATAAGATACTGGAATATTTCTCCTAGCTTCGTTGAAGAAAACAACTCCAATAACAATACCAACTGCCATAATAAACAAAAGGAGGTAGGATTGTACTGCTCCAGGATAATCCATAATGCTTAGTATCATAGAATAAACATTGTTTGGAAAGTCAGCAATAATTCCAGCAAAAATTAGTAATGATACTCCATTACCAATACCTTTCTGAGTAATCAATTCGCCAAGCCACATTAGAAGAACTGTTCCTGCGGTAATAGTAAATAGAGCTACCCCTAATTGTAATGCTGGCATTGGATCAATAACACCTTCTCTTTGAAACAATGTAATCATTCCATAGCCCTGAATAAGAGCAAAAGGAATAGTAAGCAATCTACCATATTGATTAATCTTGTTTCTTCCTGCTTCGCCCTCTTCTTTTTGTAATCTCTCTAGTGCAGGGACAATCATAGTCAACAATTGCATCACAATCACAGCAGTAATGTATGGTCCAAGACCAAGCATAATAATAGAAAACTTGTCTAGGGCTCCACCAGTCAATGCGCTAGCTAAACGGAATAAACCAAGAGAGTCAAAAAACTCTTGCATTTTGCTGTGATCAATACCCGGCATAGGAACATTGGCCATTACTCTGAATATGGCAAAAACACCAAGGATGAAAAGTAGCTTCCTTCTAAGGTCTTCTATTTTAAATATTTGTATTAGTTTTTCAAACCACATAACTTTATTTTACACTCCCACCAGCATCAGTTATTTTTTTAATAGCTTGCTTAGAGGCGATACAATCAACTAAATCAACTTTCTTAGTAATTGAACCATTGCCCAAAACCTTGACCTTGTCTGGCTTTCTAATAATCTTCTTTTCTAATAGTGATTCTCTAGAAACAACATCACCCGAATTAAATAACTTCTCTATATCTGAAACATTAATTACAGCAAACTTTTCGTTAATAGAATTAAACCTGTAACCTCTCAATTTATGATACTTTTTAAGTAGCTCTCTTACCACAGGAGCTTTCTTGTGTCCAGCACGAGACTTTTGTCCCTTAACACCTCTTCCAGAATAGGTTCCTCTCTTGCCTCCTCGGCCTACTCTTTTTTTGGACTTGTTTTTAGTTGTTGGTCTTAAATCGTGTAGTTGCATATTATTTTCTTAATTTCTTCAAAGCAAGAATAGTTGCCTTGGCATTGTTTAATTTATTTCCAGTTCTAGTAATCGTTTTAGCAGAAATATTCTTAATACCTGCAAGTTCACATATTATTTTAGTAGTTCCTCCAGCAATCAAACCTCTTCCTTTTTCTTGAGGTCTAAGTAATACCTTGGCGGCTCCAAAACCAGCTTCTACCTGATGAGGAATAGTGTCTTCTGACATAACAACCTCTATCATATTTTTTTTACCAAGCTTAGTGGCTTTATCTATTGCTTGACTAACATCGCTAGCTTTAGCGGTGGCAACACCAACCTTGCTCTTTTTATCCCCAACAGCAACAACGGCTTGAAAACGAAGTCTTCTTCCGCCTCCGGTCATTCTTTCAACTCTACTTAGGTTAAGTAGCTTTGATTCTATTTCACTCTTAATTTCTTCTTTTTTCATAATAATCACTTAAAAATTTAAACCGCCTTTCTTTGCTCCCTCAGCTAAGGCTTTTACTCGACCATGGTAAGCATAACACCCCCTGTCAAAAACAACATCTCCGATTCCTTTCTCTTTAGCTTTTTTAGCAAGTAAAACTCCAGCATGATAAGCTAAAAGTGATTTACCTGCAAATCCCTCAACCTTCTCGGGGCTCTTAACTTCTTGACTTCGGGCATAAGCAATAACCTTGCCATCTTCAATAATCTGAGCATAAGTATAATTAAGAGATCTGAAAACAGATAAACGAGGTCTATTAGATAACTTAGCTCTTACTCTTTTTTTTCTTTTGTCTTTAGTATTCATATTATTTTCCTGCGCCGGCAGCTTTCTTGCCAACTTTTCTCTTTACAATTTCTCCCTCATATCTAATACCTTTACCTTTGTATGGTTCGGGCTCTCTAAGCTTTCTAATCTTAGCGGCAACTTGTGTTACTAAACCCTTGTCTATTCCAGTTACAGAAATGATATTCTTTTCTATTGCAAACGAAACTCCTGGCTCGGGACTAAACTTTACTGGGTGCGAAAATCCAAGCTGGAAAACAAGATCTGTTCCCTCTAGGGCGGCACGATAACCAACTCCTTCAATTTGTAATTTAACAGTATAACCATTAACGACGCCTTCTATCATATTATTAATTAATGCACGAGTCATACCCCAAAGAGCTTTGGTTTTTTTATTCTCCTTAAAAGGAGTAACAATTAATACGCCATCGGTTATTTCTACTTTAATCTCGGGTCTTACCTCCATACTCAAATCTCCTTTTGGTCCTTTGACCGAAATCAAAGTGCCATCCATTTTGACTTCTACTCCACTAGGTATTGTTATTGGTTTTTTTCCTGTTCTAGACATATTAGTAAATTTCTATTAAAATTTCACCTCCAAGATTGGCCTTACGAGCTTCGTAATTAGTCATTAATCCTTTTGATGTTGATATTATTGATATTCCAGCTCCATCTTTTACTCTTCTAATATCTGAAACGGCAGAATATATTCTTTGTCCTGGTGTAGACTTTCTTTTTATCCCTCTGATAAACCCTTCGCCATCAACATATTTCAATTCAATCTCTATATACTTATCAGTATCTCTACCCTTCTTCTCAACACCATTAACCCAACCCTTATTCTCTAGTGTTTTAGCAATCTCATATTTAAGTTTAGAAAAAGGAACCTTGACTGTTTTTTTAGAAACAGCTTGTGCGGTCTTAATTCTATTTATCATATCTGCAATTGGATCTGTAATCATATATTTTTTACCAGCTTGATTTCTTAACTCCGGGGATTAAACCTTCGTTGGCCATTTCCCTAAAGCATATTCTGCATAAATTAAAATCTCTCATATAGCCACGACCTCGGCCACATTTAAAACAGCGAAGATTCTTTCTTGTAGAAAACTTAGGTGTCTTTTCTGATTTTGCTATTTGTGATTTTTTTGCCATAATTATTTTTTAATGGGAAATCCAAGTAATCTTAATAACTCAATTCCCTCTTCTTTACTATTAGCTTTAATTCTTATTGTTACCTCAAATCCAAAAATGTTTTTCATCTTCTCTGCTGATACCTCGGGAAAAATTATATGTTCTTTTATTCCAAGTGAGAAGTTTCCATCTTTATCAAAATGCTTCAAATCTAGTCCACGAAAGTCTCTAGAACGAGGCAGTGCTACACCAACTAAACGGCCTAAGAAATCATACATTCTTTTACCCCTTAGGGTAACTTTAGCCCCGATAGGAACTCCGGCTCTTAATTTAAATCCAGCAATTGATTTTTTAGCATTCCTAAGTGATGGCTTTTGTCCGGTTATTAAAGATAAGTCTTCTACTAATCCAGCAATAAACTTTTTAAGATCATCGCTACCTCTTGATATGGCTTCTCTTCCGAAACCAACATTAACAACTACCTTTTCTATTTTAGGTGCTTGATTCTTATTCTTGTATTTGAACTTTTCTGTCAATGCAGGAATAACTTCTTTGTTGTATTTCTCTTTCATCATATCTCTTTATTACACTTTTTACAAATCCTAGACTTCTTGCCATCTTTAACAATATACCCAACTCTAGCTGATACAGAACATTTTGGACAAATAATCTTAACATTAGAAACTGCTAAAGGTGCGGGAAATTGAACAATTTGTCCTTTTTCGTTAGCCCTTTTGGCTTTAACATTCTTCTTTCTTAAGTTAACATTCTCAACAACGATTCTTTCTTTAATTGGAAAAACCTGGAGCACCTTGCCCTTTTTACCTTTGTCTTTCCCCGATATTACTAATACATTATCTCCTTTTTTTATCTTCATAGCAAATATTATTGTGTTATACAAGCTCCTTAGCCATTCCAGCTATTTTATCAAAACCTTTTTCTCTCAATTCTCTAGGTATAGGACCAAATATTCTACCTCCCTTTGGGTTCTTAGTCTTAGCGTCTAAGATAACTGCGGCGTTCTCGTCAAATCTAATATATGACCCATCTTTTCTTCCGTAAGCCTTCTTTTGTCTTACAACAACAGCCCGAACAATCTCATGTTTTTTTACTGTTTTTCTAGGTTCGGCATCTTTAACTGCGGCTACAATAATGTCGCCAATTCTAGCGTATCTTCTTTTGCTCCCTCCTAAAACCTTGAAACACATGATTTCTTTTGCTCCAGAATTATCTGCTACTTTTAATTTTGTTTGTGGTTGAATCATATGATTAAATAACTCTCCATTTTTTATCTTTACTTAATGGTCTTATCTCTTCTATTACTACATTATCGCCAACCTTCTTCTCATTCTTTTCATCGTGTGCTTTGTATCTTTTAGTAGACTTGTATCTCTTCTTGTATTTGGGATGTTCTTTCAGTGTCTCAACAGCAACAACAATAGTTTTGTCCATTTTATCCGATACAACAATACCTTGTAATTTACGTTTAGGCATATTATTTTTCTTTTAATATAGTTAATATTCTGGCAATATCTTTTTTAATGGCATTAGTCTCTTTAACATTTTTGTTTGGGTGAGTTGCACCACCAAAACGGATTACTCTTAAATCGTTTCTTTGTTTCAAAAGCATATTTTCCAATTCCTCTTTATTCTTTTTTCTTAATTCTACAGTTTTCATTATCTTGTTATAAATTTGGTCTTAATTGGTAATTTGTCCGATGCTTTCCTAAAAGCAGCTCTAGCATCCTCCTCTTTAATTCCTTCTATCTCAAAGAATATTCTGCCCGGTGTTGCTGGGAAAACATAATGGTCAACAGATCCTTTTCCACCACCCATTGGAACCTCGGCACCCTTTGTTGTAACTGGCTTAGCTGGAAAAATCCTTATCCATAATCTACCTCCTTTTTTTAAATATCTAACAATGGCTCTTCTAGCTGATTCTATTTGGCGAGAAGTAATCCATTTGGTTTCCATTCCTTTTAAACCATATGTTCCAAAGTTAAGCTCATTACCCCTTCGGGCAATTCCTTTGCTTTTACCTCTAAAGGCTTTGCGGTGCTTAACTTTTTTGGGCATCATTAAAGACATATCTTTTTATTCAAATTTTTCTCCTTTATATATCCAAACCTTTACTCCAATAGCTCCATAAGAACATCGGGCGAAATTATGGTAATAATCTATATCGGCTCTAATTGTTTGTCTGGGAAGTCTACCTTTTTGTGACCATTCCCGACGGGCAATTTCAACTCCATCAAGACGACCTGATAATTCTATTCTTGCCCCCTTGGCTTCGTTATTAGCCATTATCTTATCTATTGCTTGCTTTAATACTTTTTTATGACGAACTCTTCTTTCTATTTGCTGTATGGCCCACTCAGCTGATAGGGCTGCTGACATCCAAGGGTTCTTAACTTCTTTTATTTCAATACTTAACTCCCCCTTGTTTATCTTTTTATTAAACTTCTTTTCTAATATTTTGATAAGTGATTTCTTGATATTTTCTACACCCTCTCCGCCACGACCAATAATTAAACCTGGTCTTGCACTAAAGATAATAACACTAGTCTTGCGAGGAAATCTTTCAATATCAATTTTCTCTAATCCGACATTGTTAAGACTGGTAGTTAAAAACTTCCTAATTTCAAAATCTTCCTTGAGATATTGTGCAAGGTTTTTCTGATAGAATCCTCGAGAACTCCAGTCTTCGATTCTTCTTATTCTATAACTTTTTGGATGAACTTTATGCGACATTATTTTATATTGATTTTCTTCGGAATATTTTTTTACCTAAACTTTTGTCGGTAGGCGCTTTAATTGAATCACCTTTTTCTTGCCATTTATCTTTCTTTACCACATCTTTAATATCAGCAACCTTAGATACTTTTACGGCTTTAACTTTTTTCTTCTTTTTACCATCAACTCCAACGGCACTAAGAGTTAGGGTAATATGGCTTGATTTCTTCTGTATTGGCGAAGCCGATCCTCTAGCTCTAGGCATCCATCTTTTAATTTTTGGTGCTTCGTCAACTCTTATTTCTGATATGTATAATTTGGATTCTTCGATCCCGTATTCGTTTTTAGCAGAAGCAATACCAGAATTTAAAAGCTTTAATAAAGGTTCTGACGGCTTTTTAACCATAAATGTTAAAAGCGATTTTGCCTTTACTGCGCTCTCTCCACGAATAGCATCCGCTGACAAGCGAACTTTTCTAGGAGCAATCTTTAAATATCTTAATTTTACTTTAATATCCATTTTTATTTCTTAGCTTTTTCCATTTCTTTCTGCATCTTTCCTCCATGTCTAATAAACTTGGTGGTTGGAGAAAATTCACCTAACTTGTGACCAACCATATCTTCACCTACCAATACTTCTATGTGATCTTTACCATTATGAACTCCAAATGTATATCCAATCATCTCAGGTGTAATGGTTGCTCTGCGTGCCCATGTCTTAATAGGAGTCCCGTCGGGTTTAGCCGCTTTAACTTTTTTCATTAACTTTGGATCGATATATGGTCCTTTTTTTAAACTTCTTGACATATTTTTATCTTTTCTTCTTTACTCTTCTTTTAACTATTAAAAAATTGGTTGACTTTCTTCTTCTTGTTTTTACTCCAAGCGCTTTCTTACCCCATGGAGTCTTTGGTGCCTTCAAACCAATTGGTGCTTTACCTTCTCCACCACCATGTGGATGATCAACCGGATTCATTGCCGAACCTCTAACAGTTGGTCTAATACCCTTTCTTCTTCTAGCTCCGGCGTTCTTAATTCTTTTGTATTTATGCTCGGAATTAGAAATTGTTCCAATAGAAGCAAAACACTCTCCATGAATTTTACGAACCTCTCTTGAAGGCATTTCAATAGTTGTATATTTGTCTTCTTGGGCGGCAACTTTTGCGCTAGTCCCAGCCGAACGAATAAACTGTCCTCCTTTACCAGGCATAAATTCAATGTTATGAACCATTGTTCCAACTGGAATATTCTTAATCTTCATTCTGTTACCTGGATCTAATTCGGCCTTATCAGAAATGATAATTGTATCTCCTTCTTTTAAATCTTGAGGAGCTAGGATATAACTTTTTTCTCCGTCGGTATATTGTATTAGTGCGATGTATGCTGTTCGGTAAGGATCGTATGCAAAATGAATTACTGTTGCTGAAACATCTTTTTTAAGTTGCTTAAAATCAACGAGGCGATAAATCTTTTTAACACCGCCACCCTTGTGTCGAACTGTGATTCTACCAGAACTACCCCTACCAGCTCTTCTCTTTAAGTTAGTGGTTAATTTCTTCTCTGGCTTTTCTTTTGTAAGTGTTTGTTTTGTCATCTTATACTCGGCTATTTAAACATAAAAATCGTCTTAAGTCAATCCTAAACGATATCTATCCTTTGTCCTTCTTTGATTTCCACTATTGCTTTTTTAAATCCCTTCTTCCATCCTGTAAACTTACCTAATCTTTTCTTTTTTCTATTAACATTTAATACATTAACAGATAAAACATTTACTCCGTATAATTCTTCTATTGCTTGTTTAACTTGGTTCTTGTTAGACTTATCAGAAACGACAAAAATGTATTTATTTTCTTTACTTAGATCGGTAGCTTTCTCGCTAATATATGGTCTATCTAAAACTTGCCAAGCTATCATATTAGCGTTCTTTTTCTTTTCTTCAGTTTTTTTGAAAATAGCCATAGTTTTATTTTGCAAAAGTTTCTTTAATTACTTCAATAGCGTCAGTGGTAATAAGAATGTTTTTAAACGATAATAATTCTAGCGCAGTAATGTTTTTGGCAGGCATTGTTTCTACCTTGGGTAGGTTTTGAGCACCTAAAACAATATTTTTATCATAGCCAGGTAAAACAATTAAAATACTACCAGAAAAATTAAACGAATCTATTATTTTCTTAATTGTTTTTGTTTTGTGATCTTCGGTTTTTAAATTATCTATTACGAAGAGTTCTCCGTCTTTGGCTTTAGAACTTAGAGCCATAAACAAAGCCTTTCTTTTCATTTCTTTGGGAATTCTTTTTTTATAGTCTTTAGTATTTCTTGGCCCAAAGGTAATACCACCGCCACGCCATAATGGCGATCTAATAGAACCATGTCTAGCCCTTCCAGTACCCTTTTGACGCCAAGGTTTTTTACCTCCACCAGAAACATCTCCTCGGTCTTTGCTGTGAGCACTACCCTGTCTACGATTAGACATTTGAGAAACAACAACTTGATGGACCAAATTGCTATTTAGCTCTAAATCAAAAATACTGCCCTCGAGCTCTATATCTTTAATTTCTTTTCCTTCTTGATTATATGTAGATACTTTCATATTTTTACTTTACGGTAATTTCGAGTAAAGTTCCTCTTCTTCCAGGAACGGCACCCTTTAGAGCAATTATATTCTTTTCGTTATCAATATTCATAACCTGAAGACCCTTAACAGTAATTCTTTCTTGTCCCATTCTTCCCGGCATTCTTTTTCCTTTTAAAACTCTTTGAGGGAAGGCTCCACCGATAGAACCTATTTTTCTTTTAGTATGCTTTACACCATGAGAACCACCGGCTCCGCTAAAGCCCCACTTCTTCATTCCACCTTGAAATCCTTTACCCTTAGATTCTCCCGAGACGGTAACAATATCTCCAACCTCAAAAATAGAAGAGTTAATGTCATCACCAGGATTATAATCGGCACCTGAAAATTCTCTAATGTGTTTAAAGTGTTTTCCAGTGTTTGGTTTTTTCATTTGATTCTTTTTGGTAATTTCAACAAAACCAATCTGGGTAGCAGCATATCCGTCTTTATCAGCATTTTTCTTTTGAAGAATCTTGCAAGGTCCAGCCTCAACTAAAGTCACCGGAGTTACTTCTCCTGATTCATCAAAAACTTGCGTCATTCCTATTTTTTTTCCTAAAATGAATTTCATTTTTTCTTAATCAATTAGCAGTCCCGCAAAAAGCGGGATTGCTAAAAGAAATCTTTTACCAAAAACTACATTTTTATTTCAATATCAACCCCTGCTGGAAGTGTAAGATTCATTAATGCATCAATTACCTTTGGATTAGGATTAATGATATCTATCAACCTCTTGTGTGTTCTAGCTTCGAACTGCTCTCGAGCATCTTTGTGAACAAAAGTAGAACGATTAACTGTGTACTTCCTAATCTCTGTAGGCAAAGGTACTGGACCAGCTATTTCGCTACCATAACGCAAAGCAGTTTCAACGATTTGTCTTGCACTATTATCGATCACCTTGTGATCATAGGCCTTAAGCCTTATATGAATTCTGGTTTTAGTATCCTCCTTGGTAACCTTTGCTTTAGCTGTCATTGTATTACTTAATTATCTTAGTTACTACTCCGGCACCAACAGTTCTTCCACCCTCTCTTACGGCAAATCTTTGCTTTTCTTCCATTGCAATTGGAGCTATTAATTTAACCTTTACATTTGCAGTATCTCCAGGCATTACCATTTCTCTGCCTTCTTCTAAATTAACCTCTGCTGTAATATCAGTTGTTCTAAAAAAGAATTGTGGCTTGTATCCTGAAAAAAATGGTGTGTGTCTTCCACCTTCTTCCTTAGTAAGAGCATAAACTTCAGCTTCAAATTCTGTATGAGGAGTAATAGTCCCTGGCTTAGAAATAACTTGACCTCTTTCAATGTCTTCTTTCTTGGTTCCTCTCAAAAGGATTCCAACATTATCTCCGGCTTCACCTCTATCAAGGATTTTATTAAACATCTCTACGCTAACAACCGTAGTCTTGGCAGTTGGCTTAATACCAACTATTTCAACTTCTTCGTTAGAATTAACAACACCTCTTTCAATTCTTCCAGTAGCAACAGTCCCTCTTCCAGCAATTGAGAAAACATCTTCTACTGCCATTAAGAATGGCTTGTCGGTTTCTCTAACTGGGGCAGGAATATATTCATCAAGAGCTTTGATTAATTCTAAAATTGGCTTAATTGCCTCGTCGTCAGCGGACGATGCTTCAACAGCCTTAAGAGCCGAACCCCTAATAACTGGGACTTCGTCTCCAGGATATTCATACTTTTTAAGTAACTCTCTGATTTCGTCTTCTACTAAATCAACCATCTCAGGATCGTCAACCATATCAAC
>JAQVRO010000011.1:2507-5556 GCA_028701035.1 Minisyncoccota bacterium | reverse complement strand
ACTTCACTATAATGCTCAAACTCCATTGTTGAATTGCCACGACCCTCGGTAAGAGATCTTAAAGAAGTTACATAGCCAAACATTTCAGAAAGTGGAACTTTGCACTTAACAACCTTAACTCCCATTCTATCCTCAGTCTCTTCAATCTTACCTCTTCTAGAAGAAAGGTCTCCGATTGTATCTCCCAAAAACTCTTCTGGAACAACCGCTTCAACTTTCATAATTGGCTCTAGGATAACAGCTCCTGCTCTTTTACAAGCGTCTTGAAAAGCCAAAGATCCAGCAATCTTAAATGCAATTTCTGAAGAGTCAACCTCGTGAAAAGATCCATCGTATAGAGTAACTTTAACATCAGATATTGGATAGCCAGCCAAAACACCTTTACCACAAGCTTCTTTAACTCCCTTTTCAACAGCAGGAATATATTCTTTTGGAATAACGCCTCCCTTAATTTCGTTAATAAATTCAATGCCACCACCTTCTTTTTGTGGCTCCACTCTAAGCCAAACATGACCATATTGACCTCGTCCACCACTTTGTTTAACATATTTAGATTCGGCCTCAGACATTTGAGTGATTGTTTCCCTATAAGCTACTTGAGGTTTACCAACTTGAGCTTCTACCTTAAACTCTCGTTTCATTCGATCAACTAATATATCTAAATGAAGCTCCCCCATTCCTGCAATTAAAGTCTCGCCTGTTTCTTGATCACTCTTTACTCTAAATGTTGGGTCCTCGTCAGCTAATTTCTTTAAAGCAATACCCATCTTTTCTTGGTCTGCTTTAGTTTTGGGCTCAATTCTAATAGATATTACTGGCTCAGGGAAGACAATCTCTTCTAGAATAACAGGGGCCTTCTCGTCACAAAGAGTATGGCCGGTAGATGTGTTTTTTAATCCGATTGTTGCGGCTATATCTCCAGCAAAAACTTCTTTTACCTCTTCTCTCTCAGCCGAGTGCATTCTTAAAATTCTAGCAATTCTTTCTTTTTCTCCAGTAGCAATATTTAAAACATAAGATCCAGTGGCTAGTTGTCCAGAGTAAACTCTAAAATATGTAAGTGTTCCAACATAAGGATCGGTGGCAACCTTAAAAGCCAATGCGGAAAATGGTGCATCGTCCTCTGGTGATTTTAAAATAGTTTCTCCGGTATTGGGGTCCTTTCCTTCAACTGGAGGAATATCAATAGGAGATGGTAAAAAGTTACAAACAGCATCTAGTAATAATTGAACTCCGGTATTTTTTAGTGCACTACCACAAAGAACTGGAACAATCTTGTATCCTAGAACTGCCTTTCTAGTAACGGCAATTAATTCGTCTTTTGTTATTTCTTTCTTTTCTAAATACTTTTCAAAGAGTTTATCATCTTCTGTAACTAACTTTTCAAGCATTTTCTCTCTCCACTCCTCGGCAGTAGCTAGCATATCACTAGGAATTTCTTCGATAACAATATTCTCCCCATAAGAACCCTCAAATTTAACAAACTTCATATTGATCAAATCAATAACACCACGCAAATCGCTCTCGGATCCTACTGGTATTTGTAATGGAACAGCATTAGGAGTAAGCTTACTCCATATTGTGTTAATGACGAAATTAAAGTCGGCTCCTATACGATCTAACTTGTTAATAAAACAAATCCTTGGAACCATAAACTTATCAGCTTGCCTCCAAACAGTTTCTGATTGAGACTCTACTCCAGCGACTCCATCGAAAACAACAACAGCACCATCTAAAACTCTTAGAGATCGTTGAACCTCTGCAGTAAAATCAATATGACCAGGAGTATCAATTAGATTAATTCTAAATTCTTTTTTCCCCTGCTCAGCTCGCTCAGTGGGAGTCCAAAAACAAGTAGTAGCAGCAGAAGTAACAGTAATTCCTCTTTCTCTCTCTTGTTCCATCCAATCCATGGTTGCAGTACCATCATGAGTCTCGCCTATTTTATGAGAGATTCCTGTGTAAAAAAGTATACGCTCAGATACTGTAGTTTTGCCAGCATCAATGTGAGCGATAATACCGATATTTCTATATTTCTCTATTGGATATTCTCTTAACATAATTTTTACCAAGCAAAATGAGCAAAGGCTTTATTAGCTTCGGCCATTCTGTGGACATCTTCTTTTTTCTTAATAGCTGCTCCAGTGTTAGCAGTTGCATTTAATAATTCGTCGGCAAGCTTTTCTTTCATTGGTTTGCCCTTTTTTGCCTTAGAGGCACTAATAATCCACCTAGTAGCAAGACTAAATCTACGATCTTTGCTAACAGGAACTGGAACTTGGTAAGTTGCTCCACCAACCCTTTTGGATTTTACCTCCATGGTTGGAGAAACATTTTCCATAGCAGTCTGAAATGTTTCTAGTGGATCTTTCTTCTTTTTTTCTATAATTTCAAAACAATCATAAACTATCTTTCTAGCAATAGACTTCTTTCCTCTCTCCATTATATGATTGATAAATTTTGCAACCTCAACGCTATTATATATTGCATCGGGTTGAATTTCTCTTTTTGTTATTTTCCCCATATTATTTATTTAGGTCTTTTGGTTCCGTATTTACTTCTACTTCTCTTTCTGTTTTCAACGCCTGCAGCATCAAGAACACCTCGAACAATATGATATCTGACACCAGCCAAATCTTTTACTCTACCGCCCCTAAGAACAACTACTGAGTGCTCTTGCAAATTGTGTCCAACACCGGGGATATATGCTGTTACCTCCATGCCATTACTTAATCTTACTCTGGCAACTTTTCTTAATGCGGAGTTAGGTTTCTTTGGAGTCGCAGTAAAAACCTTTACACAAACACCCCTTTTAAAAGGAGACTTATAATTAACACTTTTGTTTTTAATAGTGTTAAAACCAAAAGCGAGCGCAGGAGTTTTAGTGCGATTTTCTGTTTTCTTTCTTCCTTTTTTTAATAATTGATTAACTGTTGGCATTTTTCTAAAAATAATTAAAACCCATAATTAGGTTATACTGATATATTACAGAAAAAAAACTGAAAGTCAAGAGCTAGTCTTATCCAACGCAACGCTAGCATGAAATGCC
>JAQVRO010000011.1:0-2407 GCA_028701035.1 Minisyncoccota bacterium | reverse complement strand
GCTCCTTAATCCGACCTCCTTAATATATACTTCGCTTAATTAAGGGGCTTAGCGCCTTAATTGTGTTCCATAGCTTGAACAACCTAAACTCCAGCGATAATTCTAAAAACTGCATAAACGAAATAAAAGATTACTGGAAAAAACCAAATAAAGGCAAATATGAGTAAAGCCATCCCTAAGAACCCAAGTCTAGCATAGAACATTTTGACCTTGTATTCTAAAGATGGGAAAAATGTAAAAAGAATATGAGAGCCATCTAGTGGAGGAATTGGAATTAAATTAAATATTCCTAAAAGAGTATTGATAAATACGATAAAGAGAAATAGATAAAATACTTGGCCCCAGAAACCAGCCTCTATCATGGCGGGAAAAGCTCCACCAATATTAGATCTAACACCATCTTCTAAGGGCAAAAGCCTACCAGCGATACCAAAGATAATAGCTAAAGAAAAGTTGGACATCGGCCCCGCTAAAGCAACTTTTAATTGACCATATTTTTGGTCTATGAAATTATATGGATTAATTGGAACTGGTTTAGCCCAACCCAATAGAAATGGCGAATTCATTATTAATAAAAATAATGGTACAAAAAAAGAGCCAACCATATCTAAGTGTTTAATTGGATTAAGCGTGAGTCTGCCAGCATACTTAGCAGTAGGGTCTCCTAGAGCATAAGCAACACTTCCGTGAGCAACCTCATGAACAACTATTGATAATATTAAAATGATTATAATAAATATTGATTCCATAAAAACTATACTAACACAATTATCTGCTCTTGTAAAAATTACATATTCGTGATATTTACATTACATAGTAAATTAAATATAAAAAAATGTCTAGAAGATGCGAAATATGTGGCAAAGAGACTGTTGTTTCTAGCCAAAGAAAGAAACTAATGAGTAGATACAACCCTACTCCTAAAAAAAAGAAGTATCCAAACATTCAATCTGTTTTGGTTCCTAACGAAGTTCCTAAAAACTTCAAAGAGTTTGCTGGTACTAGAATAAAAGCTTGCACAAAATGCATTAAGTCTTTTTCTAAAGAAAGATAGTACTCGGAGAGTAGTGCAACGGCAGCACGAGTCCATGGGGTGGATTTAATCCGGGTTCGAATCCCGGCTCTCCGACCATAACCGCTATAGAATGCGGTTTTTGTTATCCCTCGTTAATCTGCTTAGCTTTTTCTCTCAAATCAACATCTTTATCTGTTTCGTCTACTATTTCCCCCACTATTTGTTCTAATACATCTTCTAGCGTAACAACACCCGAAGTTCCACCAAATTCATCTTGAACAACAGCCATATGTATTTTTTCTTTTTGGAAGAAAGGCAGTAGCTTATCTAATTTGATATCTTCAGGAACAAATATTGGAATTCCCTTTTTAGCAAAATCAGAAATCTTTTTCTTTTTTTGATCTTTACCTAAAGAGATTAACAAATCTCTTTGATGGCAAATACCAATGATATTATCAACATCATCTCTGTATATTGGAAAACGAGAATGACTTGTAGTGTAAATTTCATTTTCCATTTCACTCAAAGTTTTGTCTCCATCTAGGGCTTTTATCACTGTTCTAGGAGTCATAATGTCTCTTGCAGTTAAGTCGTTAAGAGTAAAAACCTTTTGAATCATTTCCTTCTCGTCAGCCTCAATAGATCCTTCTAAGTGACCTAATTGACTTAAAATCTTGATTTCTTCTTCTGAGACAATTCTTTTATGCTTAGAAAATGGTTTTACTAAAAAGTCAGTAAAAGCTACGATTGGACTAAAAATCTTGATAATATATGTTAGTGGACCTGCAGTATAAAGAGCAATTGGGGTAGAATAAGATGTGCCAATTGTTTTAGGAAATATCTCAGCAAAAAGAATTATTAAAAAGGTAAAAGTGGCTGAAAAAAGTCCCATCCAATTACTTCCAAATACATTAACTGCAACAAGACCAACAGCGATACTACCAACAATATTAAAAACATTGTTAAGAATTACAATCACTGTTATCAGCTGATGCATATTCTCTTTTAAATGAATCAACCTAGCTGATCCAATTTTTTTCTGCTCAGCTAAAATCTTAGCATCGGCCAAAGAAACACCGAAAAAAGCGGCCTCAGTCATAGAACAAAGCCCTGAGCCAAGAATGATAAAAATTATAAGTATTATTAACGCCTCCATTTTATAAAAAGGACCCCGTAACCTCCGGGGAAAGATCTCTGATAAATTTAAGCTAGTGGGTGCCGAAGTCCCAATCCACGAATTGAGAATCATTATCCAGCTCCCTATAAAAGCTTATAGCAGATTTTCCCGGGAAATGCTACAGGATCCATAATCATATTACCCTTTATTACCACTAAAATCAATAGTTACTACAAATTAAAAACATCAACTAATTGGTGCACTAGAGAAACAAC
>JAQVRO010000010.1:8585-17329 GCA_028701035.1 Minisyncoccota bacterium | reverse complement strand
TCTATAATTTCTCTTAAATAATCCATATCTAGATTTTATCACAAAATGGTGTATAATTAAAGTATGATTAGATCCGATGAAATAATGGATTACAAAAATGTGGTTAGTATGATTAATCAGTCTATTAAGAGCAAAAAGACGATTGAGATATATTATCCTAAAACTCAAAACTCTCCAGAGGGGTGGAGAGAAATTGAACCATTTGGTATTTTTGATGATACCGAAGATAATGCTCAGATAATTAAAGATAATATTTCTCCTGGACATATTCTAAAAGCGTATACTATTGGAGATCCATATAAAGCATTGCAATCTTTTATTATCGGTAAGATCATGAAGGCACGAAAAACGAATAGGGAATTTTTAATTAGCAAATGAATTACTTTTTAACTGTTTTAGGATTATTGGGAATTATAAAACCTGATAAATTTAAAGAAATCATATATAATATTTTGTATATAATGCCTTTTTGGTTATGGGGCATCTTGTTTTTATCCTTAGCTGGAATTGCAAGACTTTGGATTTTAGCGATTATTGGACTGTTGTTTTTATTCTTTCCAAAAAGAAAAATTAAAAAAACGGTTGAACTAATTCCTAAAATATCTAATCAAAAAATAAGGATCTTTATAATTTTACTAATTATTGCTATATGGATATTGTGGTAATTAATAAGCCAAAAGGGCCAACATCTCATGATATTATTAATAAAATTAGAGAGGTGACTGGAATTAGAAAAGTTGGTCATGCGGGAACACTAGATCCATTGGCTACTGGAGTGTTGGTAATTGCAATTGGCCAAGAGAACACTAAAAAGTTAAATTCATTAATTAAAAAAGATAAAGAATACCTAGCAACCATTAAATTAGGTGAAAAAAGTAATACTGGAGATCAAGAGGGTCCTATTTCATTTGAATCTAATTGTATTCCCAGTAACTTAGAGATTGATAATGTATTATTAGGTTTTAAAGGTAAAATACTTCAAAAGCCACACAAGTTTAGTGCTATTAAAAGACAAGGTAAGAAGCTGTATGACTTGGCTAGATTAGGAAAAAATGTTAAAATAGAGCCCAGAGAAGTTGAAATAAAAGAAATGGAATTGATAAAATATAATTACCCCGAATTGTGTATCAGAACAGTTGTAAGTTCTGGAACCTATATCAGAGTTTTAGCTGAAGATATTGGAGATAAATTAAAAACAGGAGCGTATTTAAAAGATTTAAAAAGGACAAGAGTAGGGGAATATACTATAGAACAATCAATAAGTATAGATGATTTATGGAAAATAAGAGTAAAATAAAAATATTAGCTTGCTCGCTAG
This sequence comes from Minisyncoccota bacterium, assembly GCA_028701035.1. Classification (GTDB taxonomy): domain Bacteria; phylum Patescibacteriota; class Minisyncoccia; order Minisyncoccales; family CSSED10-335; genus MWBX01. The sequence continues at coordinate 16,011 of JAQVRO010000010.1, read as the reverse complement.
AATATCCACTACCAAATGGAGTAACTATTTCGCTAAATACATCCATTACAGAACTAAAAAGAAAAGGAGTGAGAACGGCTATAATATCTCCAGATTATAATCTTGGCAAATTAAGAAGAGACCACTATCCATTGCAACCATCTTTCTTGGTTAAAAATATTGGTATGATTGCTGGCAGAAAGGCCAATACTTTCGGAATTGGCTTGAGTTTGTTAGCTTATCCTAAAATAAAAGAAATCGTAAAAAAGTTTAATCCTGATATATATTGGCTTAATACAATCGCCTGGACTATAAATCCTTTTGAAATTGCAATGCTAGAAACAGAAAAGCCAAAGGTAATCACTTATCATACACTATTAGAAGATTATGGAAAAATATATGCAGGAGAGGCTGGGGCAATTGCTATGAAATTCAAATCAGAATTAATTTGCAACAAAGCTGATGCTATTATTGTTCCAAATAAAATAATTAAAGATAAATTACATAGTTATGGGGTTTTAAAACCCATTTATGTGATACCAACAGGTATTAGTTTTGCTAAAAAAAGTTTTTCAAGAGATGAAATAAGGAGTAGATTTAAAATACCACAAAAAACAAAAATAATTCTTTATGTTGGTAGGGTTTCTAAAGAAAAGAATATAGAATTCTTGTTCGACGCTTTTAGAGAAATACAAGATGAAATTGATTCTAAATTATTAATTATTGGTATGGGCGATATTGAACAATATAGCGAGAAGGCAAAAGACAAGGGAATTTTTAAAAACACTATTTTTGCCGGAGAGGTTGCTAAAAAAGATATAGAAATGATTTATGGTGCTTGTGATGTTTTTGTTTTTAGTTCGCAAACCGAAACACAAGGATTGGTAATCGGTGAGGCTATGGCATCAGGACTTCCAGTAGTGACTCTAAATTCGCATATTAGTAAAGATGTTTGTCCAAACGGAACTGCGGTTGTAGCGAATAATAAAAAAGAGTTTGTAAGGGGCGTTTTAGATGTTTTAAATAATGATAACAGTGTGATGACAAATGAAGCTAAAAATTTTGTTTACAAAAACTTTTCTAAAGAAAAGATGGCCGAGGAACAATTCAAAATATTTAATAATTTGTTTTTGCAATATTTAAATAAAAATGATAACATCAAAAAATATGATTAAATTATCTTTCTTTTATGTCGTAGCTACTATTTCTCTAATTTTTTCAATATTACACTTCTTAAGGTTAATGTTTGAGAAGTCAGTATATTTTGGAGACTATTCTATTCCTGGTTGGATTAGCGGTATCTTTGTAATATTTGGAATAATTATGGCATATATCGCTATCAAATTATCCAAAGAACAAGAATGAGATTCGCATTTTTAATGCTAATAGCTGTATTTGCTGGTCTTATTGTATATGATTTAAGCCAAGATGATCCTATATACCATATCGAAAAGCCCAAAGAAATACATTTAAGCATTGATGATATTATTCGTGAAACGAACAAGCAAAGGAATACACCCCTTAAGGAAAATAAAATATTAAATTCTGTTGCGTTGTTCAAGGCACAAGATATGCTTACCAATCAATACTTTGCTCACACAAGCCCCTCAGGCAAAGAAGCAAAAGATTTGGCCAACGATTTTGATTATAATTACGTCATGATAGGAGAAAATTTAGCAATGGGAATATTCAAAGATAGTGCTGAATTGGTTAATGATTGGATGAATAGCCCCGGACATAGAGAAAATATAGTTAGCAGTAAGTATACCGAAATAGGGGTTGGCGTTATAGAGGGAATCTATGAGGGTGAAAAAATATGGATGGCGGTTCAGATTTTTGGAACTCCAAAAGATATATGTCCTGAGCCCGATTCCAATTTACTAAGTCAAATTAATGATTTTCAATCTGATCTTAAATCTATAGAGTCTGAAATAAATCGACTTAAATCTAAGATTGATCGAGAACCATACGATAATCAATATGTGGTTGAGCATAATAATTTAGTTGATAATTATAATGTGATGCACAATAAAGTTAAGCCTTTAATTGAAGAATATAATCAACAAATAGCCAAAAATAATCAATGTTTATCTCAATATGGAATTAATTAACAAAATAAGGATATCACACTCTGCAATTACAGATTTTAATAACTGTCCAAGACTACATTACTTTAAAAGTATTTATCGAAATCCAAAAACTGGCAATAGGGTTCAAGTAGTAAACCCTTATCTTTCTTTGGGCTTGGCAGTCCACGAAACAATAGATGAATTAATTGATATTGCTCCATCTAAAAGAGCAAATAAAAGATTAGATAAACGATTTGAACAGATATGGCAAAATTATTCGGGCAAAATAGGTGGTTTCACTTCTAAAAAACAAGAGGGCCTGTTCAAAAAGAGGGGACAGGTAATGATTAAGAAAGTAGAAGGCTCAGCCATCCTATCTAAGAAGTCTCTTAAAAAGGACACGGAACTTCCTAAAATGGAGTTATCTCCTAGTATGGACTTAATTGGTAATTTTGATTGGGTAGAATTAATGAAAGATGGTTCCTTGCATGTGATTGATTTTAAAACTGGGAAGAATAAAGAAAACGGAAGTTCTTTACAATTGCCAATATATCAAGTTTTAGCTGAGAAAAATCATAATCGTAGGGTAAAAAAACTAAGCTACTGGTACTTAGAAAAGGACAATAAACTAACAACAAAGCAGGTAATAAGTACTAATAAGTGTTTAGATATTATTAACGAGAAAGCTAAGGAAATAAAGCAATCAATTGAATCTAAGAATTTTGGTTGTAGTTCTAAGTATAGGAAATGTTTCTATTGTAAGAGTTACGAATCAATATTATCTGGTAAAGCTGAATATTTAGGAACTAAAGATGATCGAGATTTATACTATCTAGCCAATGGTAAGGATTTGTTAGACAAAATATACGAAGAAAACTTTTTAAACGAAAAAGAAAAAGAAATCCTTTATATGAAAATGAATAATGTAAGCGTTGTAGAAGTAAGAGAAACACTAAAGGTTTCTAGAGTTGAAATTAAAAATATCGTAGAGAATATTAAAACAAAACTTAAAGAAAATCTAGAACAAAAAGAATTAAAAATATTTATAGAAGAGCTTTTAAGAAAAGAAAATAAATTTGATGCTTAGTAAAATAAAAGAAGATGTTATTAATATGAATTCTGACTTGGCTGACTTAAGAAGGAAGAGCAATGTTTTCCCAGTAATAGGAGAGGGGAGCCATAATGCTGAAATAATTTTTATTGGCGAAGCTCCGGGAAGAAATGAGGCAGAAAGCGGTAAACCATTTTGCGGTCGAGCAGGACAGATATTAGACGAATTGTTAAATAGCATTAACCTTTCTAGAAAGGATGTCTATATCACTAATATTGTCAAAGATAGGCCACCAAACAATAGAGATCCATTGCCTAGCGAAATAGAGGAATATGGACCTTTTCTTGATAGGCAAATTGAGATTATTAAGCCAAAAATTATTGCAACGCTAGGTAGGTTTTCAGCTCAATACATCTTGTCTAAATATGGAGTGACCAATATACTACCAATTACAAAAATAAACGGAAAGGTCTTTGAAGTTAATGGATTAAAAATTATTACATTATTACATCCAGCAAGCACGATTTATGATAGTTCTAAGAAAAAAGGTCTTGTTGACGGATTTAAAATTTTAAACTATAATTTGAAACATGATAACTGAATTTTTTAAAAAAATAATAGGTGATTACTCTTTTTGGAATTTATCTATACTGCAAAACACATTAGGAGATTATGTGGTTTTTTTGTTATTATTCTTCTTTTTCTTTGGAGTTCTAAGATTATTTAGAAAATTGATTTTAGATAATGTTAAAAAGAAAATTAATGGAACTAGTAAGGATATAATAGAAACTATTAAACCTCCATTTTTCTGGTATCTATCTTTTTTCTTAAGCTCTAATACGCTCACATTACCCCAATTTATTGAAAGTGGTATAGGGGCAATACTAATTATATGGATTACTTATCAGGTAATTTTAATAATACAAATATTAGCAGATAGTTTGTTGGAAAGATTATCATCCAAAGAAAGTGATCCCGGCACTAAAACAGCAATAAAAACTATTGGTAAAATAGTTAAAGCTTTGGTCTGGCTCTTTGCGGGACTTTTTGTGCTTTCTAATTTGGGAGTTAATGTTACATCAGTTATGGCCGGAGTAGGTATTGGGGGAGTAGCGATTGCTTTTGCCCTACAAAACATACTTACTGATTTATTTAGCTCTTTCGCAATATTTTTTGATAAGCCTTTTGTTGTTGGAGACTTTATTGTCGTTGGAGGCCAAGCTGGAATTGTAGAAAGGATTGGCATCAAGACAACAAGAATAAGAGCTCTTCAAGGAGAAGAAATTGTAATATCTAATAAAGAATTAACTTCTGAAAGAATACAGAACTTTAAAAAACTAACTAAAAGGAGAATAGTTTTTGATTTTGGTATTGTTTACGGAACTTCTAATGAAAAATTAACTAAAATTCCAGAAATAGTAAAAGGTATTATCGAAGAAGAAAAAGTTGCAGAGCTAGATAGAGTTCACTTTGCTAAATTTGGAGATTCTGCCTTAGAATTTGAAGTTGTTTATTATGTATTGTCTGCTCAATACATTGACTATATGGATACTAACCAAAGAATATTATTAAAAATTAAAGAAGTTTTTGAGAAAGAAAAAATAGAAATGGCTTTCCCAACTCAAACTTTGTTTATTAAAAAATAGATGATTCTTGAATTAGCAATTATTGTTTGTATCGCTGCAACACTTGGAATTATAGCTAGGATATTTAAGCAACCTTTAATATTGGCATACATCGCCACTGGGATTATAATAGGATTAATACAAATATTATTTCATTCTTTTTATATCGGAGAAAAAGAAGTTTTTGATTTATTCTCTGAGTTAGGAATAATGTTCTTGTTGTTTTTAATTGGATTGGAGATGAATTATAGTTCACTTAAAACGGTAGGGAAAACATCTGTCGCGGTTGGAATAGGTCAAATAATATTTACATTTATTTTTGGTTTCTTAATTGCTTCTGCTCTTGGATTTGCACAAGTAAGCGCCGCATATATTGCAATGGCTCTTACATTTTCATCTACGATTATTGTAGTTAAGCTTTTATCAGACAGTAAAACTCTTAATAGCTTGCATGGTAAGATTAGTGTTGGGTTTTTGCTAGTCCAAGACTTCGTTGTAATTTTTATGCTAATTATGTTAGCTGGCCTAGAAGGTGGAGGATCTTTTTCTTTTAAAACACTAATATATACTTTGTTTTTGGGAATATTATTATTCGGAATAATGATTGCTATTGGCCGAAGCATATTTCCATATATCTTTAGTAAAATTGCTCGCTCTCAAGAGCTTTTATTTATTACTAGTATTGCTTGGGTTTTTGGATTAGTGGCTTTAATCGAGTTCTTAAGAGCAAAGACTGGGATCGGTTTTTCTATAGAAGTTGCCGGATTTTTAGCTGGTTTGGCGCTAGCAAACTCATCCGAACATTATCAAATTGCCAATAGGATAAAACCATTGAGAGATTTCTTTATTCTCATATTCTTTGTAATACTAGGATCGTCAATAGTTTTCTATAACTTCACTACAATCGGTTTACCAATAATTATACTCTCTTTATTTGTTTTGATTGGAAACCCATTAATAGTAATGACTATTATGGGATTGTTTATGGGATATCGCAAAAGAACTGCTTTTATGGCCGGAATTACAGTAGCTCAAATATCCGAATTTAGTTTAATACTAGGAGCGTTGGGTTTAAAGCTAGGCCACATTGACGAGGAAACAATGGCACTAATTGCTGCGGTGGGGATTATTACAATAACTACATCAACCTATATGATAGTATTTTCCAATAAACTATACTCTAAGTTATCTCCAATACTATCATTTTTTGAGCGTAAAAACTTAAGAAAAGAGTATTCTTTTGAAGATACTCAAAAACCAATTATCTTGGTCGGTTACGATCGAACTGGCAAAAGTATTGCTGCTAAGCTACAAAAAGAAAAAATGCTAGTAATTGATTTTAATCCAGACATTATTAAAAGTTTAGAGAAGTCGGGTTATTCTTGCTTGTATGGAGACATTATCGATCCATTAATCTTTGAAAATGTGGACTTTACAAACGTTAAAATGGTAATATCTACAAGCCCCGAGATAAAAGACAATATTAATTTAGTTTCTGGTGTTAAGTTATCTGGATCAAAAGCAAAAATAATCTCTAGAGCCGAATCAGAAGAAGATGCTAAGATTCTTTATGGTAAAGGTTGTGATTATGTATTTTTACCACTTTATTCTTCAGGACAATACTTGGGTAAAATTATTGATACCGACCCCGACCTAGAAGGCTTGCAAGAATTAAGAAATAAAGATATGATATTTATAAACCAAATTAATAAAAAATAATATGTTTGATAAACTTAAACAATTAAAACAATTAAAGGATCTTCAAGATTCTTTAAAGAGCGAAGTGGTAGAGTCGGAGAACAGGGGGGTAAAAGTCGTAATTAACGGTAATATGCAAGTAGAAAGCATTATACTAAATAATGAAATTTCTCATGAAGAACAAGCAAAAATACTTAAAAATTGCATCAACGATGCTTTTAAGCAAATGCAAATGTTAGCTGTTCAAAAAATGAGTAAAATGCAATAATATGGAATTTATAATTTTTCTTTTAATAATAATTTTAATTTCTTCGGTTAAGCAAATTAATCAATATGAGACTGGAGTTAAGTTTACACTAGGTAAGTTTTCAGGAATAATGAATCCCGGTTGGAGATTAGTTTTTCCAGTCATCCAATTCTACAAGAAGGTAGATATGAGGACCAAAGCAGTAGATGTGCCAGACCAAGAAGCTATTACTAAAGACAATATCTCAGTAAGGGTTAATGCCGTAATATATTACAAGATCTATTCTGCTGACAAGGCAATTCTCAATGTAGAAAATTATTACTATGCAATATCTCAATTAGCCCAAACAACAATGAGAAATGCTGTTGGGCAAGTAGAGTTGGACGATCTTTTAACGCAAAGAGAGAAAGTTTCTGAAGATATTAGGAAAATCATCGATCAATTGTCTGACCCATGGGGGATTACTGTAGAAAACCTAGAATTAAAAGACATTACTCTTCCTGAAGAGATGAAAAGAGTAATTGGTAAACAAGCCGAAGCAGAAAGAGAAAAAAGGGCAGTAATCATTAAAGCAGAAGGAGAGGTTGCCGCAGCCAATAATATGGCTCAGGCAGCTAAAGTTTTAGCAGGATCGGATGGAGCACTACACTTAAGAACATTACAATCTATTAACGATATTAGTTCGGACCAATCTAACACAATCGTCTTTGCGGTGCCATTAGAAGTATTAAGAGCTTTAGAAAGATTTGGTAAATAA
>JAQVRO010000010.1:0-8485 GCA_028701035.1 Minisyncoccota bacterium | reverse complement strand
TTAACTTCTACTACATCTCCATCTTTAATAAAAAGGGGGGCGAGTATCTCTGCTCCTGTTTCTAGTTTGATAACTTTGTTTCCTGATTGAGATCTATCTCCTTTTATTCCCGGAGGAGCATCAACTACCTTTAATTCTACCTTAATGGGGGCAACAACATCAATAATATTGTCTTCAAAAAATATTCCCTCTACAATTCCTCCTTCTTTTACAAAACGAATAGAGGAATTTAAGTTTTCTTCGGTTAACTCAAACCTATTCTTAGGGTTGTTTTCTTCACAGAAAAAGCAATTGCCTTTGTTTTTGTATAAAAACTTAATATTTTGCTTTTCAACATCCGCCTCTTCAAATGTATCCGATGGTCTAAATGTCTTAGATAGGGCATTACCCGTTTTAAGGTTTTTTAATTTTGCCTGAATAACAGATTGACCCCTACCCTTAACAACATGCACTGTCTCTAATATCTCGTAGGGATCTTTATCTATTATCACTCTTACACCTCTTCTTAATTCGTTAAATGAAATCATATTTTTATTTTAATAATATACCAATTAAATCATTATTACCTCTTAAGTATTCTTCGGTCTTCATTGCTTTCTTGCCTTCTAATTGAAAACTCTTAATTACTAAAAAGTCTCTGCCTGCCTGAACCGCAATAGTTCCATTGGTTCCCAAGTAAGTCTTTCCCGGAGTGCCAAATGGTCCATTTCTTGTTTGTTCCAATACATCGGCTTCTAGTATTTTGATAATCTTATCCTTGTTGTAAGTATATGCTCCAGGCCAGGGATTAAAAGCTCGTACTTGTCTTTCAATTTCTTCTGCAGAATCTTTCCAATCTATTCTACCGTCAAACCTATCTAGTATTTTAGTATATACAGGAAACGAATCTTGTTTCTTGGACTTAATTTTACCCGAAACCCAGTCATTAATAGTGTTAACTAGTAAATATCCACCAATTAAAGCGAGTTCGTGAGATAATTCTTCGTAATTCGTTTTATCTTTAATAACATACTCTTTTTGATTTAGGATATCGCCGCTATCCATTTCTAGCTCAACTAGCATTATTGTTACTCCGGTCTTCTTATCACCATTTAGTATTGCATATTGTATTGGAGATGGGCCCCGATATTTGGGGAGTAAAGAAGGATGAACATTTATTGTTTTGTATTTTGGAATATCTAAAACTTTCTTTGAAATAATCTTCCCATAACTAGCAATTACTATTAAGTCTGGTTTAACTTCTTCCATTTTACTCTCTAGCTCTTGCATTGTTTGAGGTTTAAAAACATCAATATTATTTCTAGTAGCTAATTGGGCTACCCTAGACTGTTGTATTTGCTTACCTCGGCCAACTGGTTTATCGGGATTAGTAACAACCAAAAAAGGATTGATGTCATTATCAATCATCTTTTGAAGTGATGTTGCTCCAAACTCTGGAGTTCCCATAAACACTATTTTTAAATCGCTTATCATGAAATATTTCTAGCTGAAAATGATTAAAAAATCAACTATTCTTCTCGCCATTCTATTTTATCTTCAGTATCGGCAAACTCAAGCCAGGTATTTGTCTCGTCTATTACAAACCACTTCTTTTTAGTTTTAGACCAAATGAGAGGATTACCATTGTAATATGGTTTCTTAACTAATTCCTTTGGTTTAAGTCGATCTAATTCAAGCCAACGCTTGAATACTGTTTCTATAGTGTAATCTAGTTTGTGAGAGTTTGCCCAAAGAGCTACTTTGTCTATGGCTTTGTTGGCATTAATCACACTTCCAGCCAGTTCTATTAACTGTTTAGCGGGTTTGGTATATCGAGAATAAACAATATCTCTTTTCTTAGAACTTGTCTTGAGTTGACTTAGTCCAATTCCTTTAGTTTTAAAGTAGTGCGTAACTACCTGTCTTATCTTTGTTTCCTCTTTTAATTCTTCTAAATACTTTATCTTGCCCCTCTTGATATATTCTTCTATCTTTAATGCAATACTTTCGCCAATTCCTTTGATTTTAATAATCCCTTTTAAGCCACTTTCGTTGTATATATCAGCTATACTATCATTTAACGATAAAAGCGCCTCAGAAGCCTTCTCATACGCTCTGATGCGATACAAATGATCTCCTTTAATATCTAAAAGCTCTGCGATTTCATCCATTTTGTAAGATATATCCTTGTTTGATACTTTTTTATTCATTTTCTAAGAAAGCTTTAATTCTTTCAGTTTCTTGTTCTAGTACAGGACCATCATGATCAGCGTTATGCGCTCTGGCTCCCGAATAAACTGTTCTTCTTTGATCAAGATGAATATTTAGCAAAGCGTCTTTGCCTTGATCAAACCTTACTAGCGCATGAAAGCGGGGATAACCACCATTACCAATTACGCGAACAAAAGAAAAATCTGCCTCATCATTACCCCGACCTAGACAAGTATAACCAATTCTTTGCATAGAACCAATGGCTTGTTCTTTTTCAAATCCTTTAATTCGTATCTTCATAATACTTTCACTATACTATATTTTATGGTATTATACCAATTAATGATTAATATTTCAAAAAATATAATAGTTTCAATTACAGGTAAAGATGCAGATGCTTGCATTCGAAAAATATACGAAGCAAAAGAGTTGGGTATAACAGAGGTTGGTTTGTTTTTAGAGTTGTTAGATGAAAAGGAAAGACAGACCGTTTATGATGAGCTTTTAGGGGCAAGCATAAAAAGAATACCTCTAGTTCATATCCGCCACGATATGACAGAAAAAGAATTAATCTTTTTAAAAGAAAACTTCAAAACCAACCATTTTACAATACACGAAATTAACTTTCAAAGAGACGATGTTCTAAGATGGAAATCTTTTGAAAAGAATCTTTTTTTAGAAATGAATTTTGATAATTTTGTTTCAAAAAAAGTTACAGTAGAAAGTATTGGAGGGTTTTGTGTTGACTTAGCTCACTTCAAGGTTGGAATGGAAATGTTAAACAAAGACTTTGATTATGTCTACACTAGAAAAGATATGCCAAAATACTTTGCTTGCAATCATCTAAACGGATGGGATTCTGAAAAGAATGTGGATATACACACAATTAAAAGTTTAAATGACTTTGATTACTTAAAAACTATGCCCGACTTTCTTTTTGGAAAATGCATTGCCCTTGAGGTTTTTAACTCAATAGAAGAACAGCTAGAATTTAAACAATATTTAAAAAAATGAAAATACACTTTATTGGCATTGGTGGTATTGGTATGTCGGCCTTAGCTAGATATTCTCTATCTGAAGATAATGTCGTTACGGGGTCAGACTTAGTAAAGACGGAAATAACAAATGAACTAGAGAAAGAGGGGATTGCAATCACTAAAAGTTTGAAAAATGTAGATTTAGTAGTTTATTCTAATGCAATAAAAGATAACCATCCTGAGCTTAAGAAAGCAAAAGATCTTGGTGTGGATTGCATTAAATACGCGGAAGCACTGGGAAGAATAACTAAAAAATATTTTACAATAGCTATATCGGGAACTCATGGCAAAAGCACTACTACAGCTATGACTGCTTTAACTCTAATTAATAACGGACTAGACCCAACCGTAATCATTGGAACTAAACTCAAAGAATTTAATAACTCTAACTTTAGAAAAGGGAAATCTAAATATCTTGTAATTGAGGCCGACGAATACAAGGAAGCGTTTTTAAACTACAATCCCGATATTATCGTACTTACAAATATTGAAGCTGATCATCTAGATTATTACAAAAATATTGATAATATATTAAATGCTTTTAAAAAATATATTAAAAAGACTGATATTATTATCGCCAATAAAGATGATGATAATATCTTAAGATTGCTAAAAAGTAGGAAATTCAAAGGATTTTCTCTAAAAAGCAAAGATGCAAAAATAATATCTAGCGTAATTAAGGTGCCCGGAGATTACAATGTATCAAATGCCTTGGCTGCCCTAGAGGTTGCAAAATTTTTAAAAATTAAAAAAGAAGATGCAGTTAAGTCTTTGTCTAAATATAATGGTTCTTGGCGTAGGTTTGAAATATTTAGAACAAAAGACTTAACCATCATATCTGATTATGCTCATCACCCAACAGCAGTTTTAAAAACTCTTATTGCAACAAGAGAAAAATTTAATAATAAAAAAATTACTTGTGTTTTTCAGCCTCATCAATATCATAGAACTTACTCATTCTTTAATGAATTCGCAGACGCCCTTAAAAAAGCACCTGTAGACAAGATAATACTATCAGAGATATATGATGTTAAGGGTAGGGAAGATAAAAAGAGTAAGAAGAGTGTATGCTCAGAGAAGATAGTAAGGTCTGTTAACGATCCAAGAGTTATCTTCATCAAAAGCTTTGACGAGATTAAAAAGTACGTTATTAAAAACTGTAAAAGGGGTAGTGTTGTGGTTGTAATGGGAGCAGGAAATATATATAATCTGTTTTTAGATTTGACAAAAAAGTAAAAATATAAGATAATGGGATTAGTATTATAATTTAAATAAAAAAATATGGAACTAAGCACAATCATAGTCATATTAATAATCATTGCTCTAGTAGCGGCGTTTTTCTACATTAAGAAAAAAGAAGGAGGAACTGAAGAAGTGTTCACTGATGATGGTGATTCGGAAGAAGATATTGAACCAGCAAATTACAAAGAAGATTAAATATTCTAAAGGGCCACTGTTGTGTGGCTCTTTTTTTTACACAAAAACACTATGAAAAGTAAAAATCCAGACGAGTTATTAGAAACGCTAGAGAGATTGGGTAAAGTAATTGATCCAGCAATAAAAGAAGTTTTAACACTAAATTTACCAAAAGAATTTCACGATTTAACAATTCACCAAATAGGTGCTGGTGGAAAAAGACTAAGACCAGCCTTTTTGTTTGCGTCGTGCTATCTTCTAGGTGGAAAAACAAAAGATGCCATATATCCCGCAGCGGGAGTAGAGATATTACACAACTATACTTTAATAATTGATGACATAATAGACAGATCCCTCACTAGAAGAGGTAGACCAACTGTATGGAAAAAATACGGAACCTCTATGGCAGAATGTGCTAGTTCTTTTTATGCCTCAGCAATATTTGAGTCTGCTCAAAGATCAAGACATCCATTAGTTACTTCTGACATTTTTGCCAGAACACTTAAAACAATTATGGTAGGGGAAATTGATGATGTTTTATGTGACCGAGGAGAAAAGAAAAACGAACCTTTTGTAAAAGATAATAAACATCCAGGGGTTGATCAAAAAGTATATCTTAATATGATTTATAAAAAAACTGCAAGTCTTTTTGAATCATGTTGTCAGCTAGGAGGAATATGTGCCAATGGGAATAAAAAGGATATAGAGTTGTTGGGAGAGTTTGGCTTAAACTTAGGATTAGCTTTTCAAATCCAAGATGATATTTTAGACATATTTGGAGACCCTAAAAAATTTGGTAAAAAGATTGGAAAAGATATACAAGAAAGAAAGGGGGGTAATATCGTAATCCTTTATGCTCTAGAAGATTTAAACCAAAAAGATAAAAAAGAATTATTAAGTATTATCAATAAACCCAGAATATTTAATAGAGATATTGAAAGGGGAATTGAGTTAGTTAAAAAAACAGAGGCAAAATCAAAAGCAGAGAAGCTTGGACATCAATATAATCAAAAGTCTAAAAGAGCTCTAAAACGACTTCCTCAAAACGAATGGAACCAAATTATGGAATTCTTTGCCGATTTTACAATGCAGAGAAATAAATAATTGATTTAATGAAAAAGATATGATAAGTTGGGAGTATTGAAAAAATAAAATATCATATGCAATACAAGATAAATAATAAGCCAAAGTCAAAAAAAGAAATAGAAGTAACAATCTCTCCCAAAACTATGGAGAATTGTATGGTAAGAGCAGCTGAAAAACTATCAACAGAAAATTCAATAAAAGGTTTTCGCCCCGGCAAAGCTCCATTAAATATCATTAAGGAGACATTTGGAGAAGAAAAAATATGGAACGAAGGTTGCTACGATGCAATTAATAAAAGCTATTTTAAAATAATAGAAAAAGAGGGGATTGATGCCATATCTCCACCACAAGTAGAGATAGTAAAGATGGCCGTTAATGAACCATTAGAATACAAAGCTACAGTAGAATATTTTCCCGAGATACAATTACCCGACTACAAAAAAATAGCTAAAGATGTTCTAAAGGATAAAAAAGAAGTTAAAGTAGAAGCTAGGGAAGTTGAAGACACCCTAAATAATATAAAAAAATCTCGCGCAAAGACTGTAAGAGTTGCAAGAAAGTCTAAGAAAGGCGATGAGGTTTTAATAAATTTTCAAGGTAAAATAGACGGAGTAGCCCAAGAAGGTCTAAAGAGCGAAGCTTTCCCTATCGTAATAGGAGAAACTCAATTTATTGAAGGTTTTGAAAAAGAAATTACAGACGTAAAAGAAGGAGAGAAAAAGATTTTTAGCATTAAAATGCCCGTCAACGAAAAAGAAGAGAAGGCTGTTGAATTTGAAGTTGATATATTGTCAGTTAACGAAAAAGAGTTGCCAGAAATAGACGATGAATTTGCTAAAAACTTAGGTGATTTTAAGGACGCTAAAGATTTAAAAGAAAAGATTAAAGAAAACATCAAGCTTGAAAAAGATGCCAAAGAACAAGAATCTATTAGAATTAAAATGATTGAAGAGATCGGCAATAAATCTAGCGTTGATATGCCTGAAATACTAGTAAGCAAAGAAGCAGACTATATGCTAGAAGAGTTTAAATCTCAATTTACACAGTCTGGTGGCTCTTTTGAAGATTATCTTAAAAGGGTGAACAAGAAAGAAGAAGATATTAAAAAAGAATGGGTTCCACAAGCAGAAAAAAGAATAATGGCTTCTTTGGTGTTACAAAGAATAAGTGCTTTAGAGAAAATAGAACCAACCGCAGAAGAAATAGAAACCGAACTTAATTTGTACCTAAGCCGATTTGGAGATAAATTGAAAGACACAGAAGTAGACAATATTAAGGCACATATTTCTAATATGCTTAAAAACAGAAAAGTTTTTGAGATTCTCGAGAAATAATTATTTGACTTGAGATTGAATTTCTTTAATAAAATCGGCTTTAGTCATCTCTTTAGTTTCTTTACTTCCTCTTTCTCTAATATTTAATAAGTTAGATTCAATTTCTTTGTCTCCTACAACTAAAATGTAGGGGACTTTTTCGCTTACAGCTTTTCTTATCTTGTTTCCTACTGTTTCGCTGGCATCATCAACCTCGGGTCTAAAATCCATTTCTAAAAACTCTTCGGATAATTTATAACAATAATCGTTATGGTTATCAGAGACTGAAATAATTTTAATTTGAATAGGGGAGAGCCAAAAAGGAAAAGCTCCAGCATAGTGTTCTATTAAAATAGTGCAAAACCGCTCTAAAGATCCAAATATTGTGCGATGAATCATTATTGGAGTATGATCTTTACCATCTGAACCAATATATGTCATATTAAACTTAGAAGGTAAATTCATATCTAGTTGGATTGTAGGGCATTGCCATTCCCGTCCAATTGCGTCAAATATTTTAATATCTAGGGCTGGTCCATAAAACTTAGCTCCACCTTCTTCTAATTCATATTCTATTCCTTTTTCAGCCAATATCTCTTTTATTGTACTCTCTGCAATATCCCAGACTTCAGAGTCACCAACATACTGATCAAGATTTTTTGGATCTCTGGCAGCTAAATAATATTTGAATTTAGAAAATCCAAAGTGAGAGAAAACATTTAGAGTTAATTCCACTACTCTCCTGTACTCATCTTTAAATTGCTCTTTAGTGCATATTATGTGGGCATCGTCTTGAGTAAAACCCCTTGGCCTTGCAAGACCATGAAGCTCACCTGACTTCTCGTAGCGATAACAAGTACCCAATTCATTCCACCTTATTGGCAATTCGCGATAACTTCTCCTTCTATTTTTGTATATTTCAACATGGAAAGGACAACTCATTGGTTTTACATAATATTCATCTTTAGTTTCTTTGTCAGAAAAAGGAGGGAACATAGAATCTTTAAAGTATCCCAGATGACCCGATTCTTGCCAAAGTAAAGCTCTTCCAATATGGGGAGTGTAAACATAGTGATATCCATTTTTGCGATGAACTTTTCTCCACCATGTTTCTAGTACCTCTCGTACTTTAGAAAGATTGGGGTGCCATAGTATTAGACCTTGACCAACCTTTTCGCTAATACTAAACAAATCAAATTCTTTAGCCAATCTTCGGTGATCTCTAAGCTCTGCCTCAGCTAAAAGGCTAATGTAATCATCTAATTCTTTTTCTGTCGCAAAAGCTAGAGCATATATTCGAGTAAGCATTTTATTGTTCTCATCTCCACGCCAATATGCTCCGGCAACTTTATGTAACTTAAATGCCTTTACTTCACCCGAAGACTTAATATGTGGACCTTTACACAAATCTTCAAAATCTCCAACTTTGTAATAAGTTACTTT
>JAQVRO010000009.1 GCA_028701035.1 Minisyncoccota bacterium | reverse complement strand
TTAAGGCTGATTTTATTTGTAAGTCATCAGCCACTCGATAGTGGTTTTTTGTTTCTTAATAGTCTGTTGGTGTTTGATTGAGATTTAGTTAAACACGAGTAGATTATTACGCGAGAACATTGAAAATTTTTGTGGTCATAAGATACTAGCTAAAATTGTATTTTTTACAGGCAAATGGAGGATGCCTTGGAATGTTGAGGCGATGAAGGACGTGGCGTAACTGCGATAAGCTTCGGGGAGGTGTTAAGCAACCTTTGATCCGGAGATTTCCGAATGGGGAAACCTATCCTACCAAAAGTAGGATGTCTGATCTAACGATCGGATGCGTACCCGCTGAAGTGAAACATCTCAGTAGGCGGAGGAAAATAAAAAAAGAATGCTTATGCATTAAAATTCCCTGAGTAGCGGCGAGCGAAACGGGAGGAGCCCAAACCCGGCTCATGTGGTCGGGGGTTGTAAGTTAAGTGTGTTCTCTTTATTGAGACGGAGTACTACCAAGTTGTGATTTGGTTAGCCGAATCTCGCTGGAAAGCGGGGCCGAAGAGAGTAATAGCCTCGTAGGCGAAAACTATCACACACTTCGAATACTTGACTTGAGTACCGTAGGGAACGGAAACCTTGCGGGAAGCAGGCAGGACTAAACTGCCAAGGCTAAATACTCAACATTACCGATAGTGAACCAGTACCGTGAGGGAAAGGTGAAAAGCAGCCCTGTTAGGGCGGTGAAATAGAACCTGAAACCATTTGCCTACAAGGAGTCAGAGGGGAATTTATTCCCTGATGGCGTGCCTTTTGCAGAATGAGCCAACGAGTGGCTGTTAGTCCTTTGTCTAATCTCGTTACCGAGAGGAGGCGTAGCGAAAGCGAGTCTTAATAGGGCGCATAATTTTGCTTATGCAAAATTGAGGGCTGGCAGACGACCCGAAGCCAGGTGAGCTTGCCATGGCCAGGTTGAATTCCACTGAAAAGTGGAAGGAGGACCGAACCCGTAGATCGTGCAATATCTTGGGATGAGCTGTGGTAAGGAGTGAAAAGCTAATCGAACCTGGTAATAGCTGGTTCTCCCCGAAATAGCTTTAGGGCTAGCGTTTTCGTATATTATGGGGGTAGAGCACTGAATGGAATTTCGTAGGGAAACCTAGACTTTCCAATCAAACTCCGAATACCATAATTGTTAAGAAAGCAGTCAGACTGTGGGGGCTAAGCTCCATGGTCAAAAGGGAAACAGCCCAGACCTTAATCTAAGGTCCCTAAATTCAAGCTAAGTGCAAGTAAGGATGTGAAGCTTCTTTGATAGTTAGGAAGTTAGCTTAGAAGCAGCTATCTTTTAAAAAGTGCGTAACAGCTTACTAACTAAGAAGCTTTGTGCCGAAGATTTCCGGGGCTAAAGCTTGATACCGAAGATAAGGATTATTATTTTAAAGTAATAGTGGTAGGGGAGCATCCCACTTCCGTTGAAGGTGAGTCGTGAGGCTTGCTGGAGGGGGTGGGAGAGAGAATGTTGGCATGAGTAACCGCAATTCCGGTGAGAGCCCGGAACACCGTAAACCCAAGGTTTCCTTGGCAATGGTGATCAGCCAAGGGTTAGGCGGGCCTAAGGCGCAGCCGAAAGGCGAGGCCGATGGACAGCCGGTTAATATTCCGGCCCTTCCTTATAAATTTCCAAATAGGGACGGAGATTAGTAGCTTGAGTGGATTATTGGATTTCCATTCATTCTCTGAGGAGCAATCCAAGGAGCGTGAAAAGGTGGGATTTCGGTCCTATCGATTTGAGTGAGCAATCTTCCCAGAAAAGCTTTTTTGGAGCTAATTTGTAAGGAAACCGTACCGTAAACCGACACAGGTGGGTGGGCGTAAGTGTGCCAAGGTGAACGAGTGAAACTTCGTCAAGGAACTCGGCAAAAAAGTGGTCGTAACTTCGGGATAAGACCTGGGGATACAGCAATGTACCCCCCGCAGCGAAAGTACTCCTAGCGACTGTTTATCAAAAACACAGGTCCCTGCTAAACTCGTAAGAGGATGTATAGGGGCTGAGGCCTGACCAGTGCTGGAACGTCAACAGCGTCGGTCTTTCTTCGTTTACGAGGGGAGGCTGAATGCTCGAAGCGCCAGTGAACGTCCGCGGTAACTATAACCGTGTTAAAGTAGCGTAATCCCTTGTCGGGTAAGTTCCGACCCGCACGAAAGGCTTAACGACTGGGAGGCTGTCTCGACGAAGTGCTCGGTGAAAATGCAATACCGGTAAAGATGCCGGTTACCTGCGGCTAGACGAGAAGACCCCGGGAGCTTCACTGTAGTCAGATATTGACTTTTGATTTTAGATGCGAAGCGTAGGTGGTAGACTTTGAAGTTTTTCTTTCGGGAAAGATGGAGTCGCCAATGAGACACCACCCTTTTAAAATCTCAATTCTAACCTAGCCATACCTCATTGTATTCAGTCTTTTGAATATAGTGAGGTGTGGCGGGGACAGTTTCTGGCGGTCAGTTTAAGTGGGGCGCTTTTCTCCTAAAGAGTAGCGGAGAAGTTTATAAGGTCAACTAGCTCCGGATGGAAATCGGAGTGATAGTGTAAAGGCATAAGTTGGCTTTACTGCGAGACGGATATGTCGAGCAGTTGGGAAACCAGAACTTAGTGAACCGACCGCGTATGGTTTTAGAAGCGCGGGAGATTATCAGATAAAAGCTACCCCGGGGATAACAGGTTGGTAGGGCCCGCGAGTTCACATCAACGGCCCTGTTCGACACCTCGATGTCGGCTCATCACATCCTGGAGGTGAAGCAGCTTCCAAGGGTATGGCTGTTCGCCATTTAAAGTGGTACGTGAGCTGGGTTCAGACCGTCGTGAGACAGGTTGGTCTCTATCTACCGCAGGCGTTGAGTTTTGAGAAGATTTGCTCCTAGTACGAGAGGACCGGAGTGAACTAACCTCTGGTGTACCAGTTGTTCTGCCAAGAGCATTGCTGGGTAGCTATGTTGGGAATGGATAAGCGCTGAAAGCATCTAAGCACGAAGCCAACTTCAAGATGAGAACTCATAGACCCCTCAGAGATGATGAGGTTGATAGGTTGCAGGTGTAAGGGCAGTAATGTCTTTAGCCAAGCAATACTAATAGGTCGAAGCAATTTTAGCTAGTTTCTTATAGCCACAAAAATTTAATTAAATCGTATTTAGTTCCAGGGAACTATACTGGTGTTGTCCCACCCGATTCCATTTCGAACTCGGAAGTGAAATGCACCAAGGCCGATGATAGTGGATTTTCCGCGAAAGTAGGTAGTTCCCGTGAATTGAATACGATTTTTTTGTATAAAATTGAAAAATAGGTTATAGTTAAATTATGTATAGGATTTCGCCACAGAGGAATAAAGAAAAGAGTAAATTAATAGTGTTTTGCACTTTAATCTTATTTTTTTCTTTGTTCCTTTTTTTCTTTTCTAATCAATTATCCAATGCCTTTTTTAAGGTATTATCTCCCATTCATGATATTACAGGCGAAGAAAGAGACGAATTACTAGACCAGAAAGAAAGATTAACATCCAAGATAGTTGAATTAACTGTTCTAGAAGAAGAAAATGAGATGTTAAGAAATGCTCTCAATTTAAGATTAGAAGAGGATTTCGATCTGATTTTAGCGAATGTCTCTAGTAAAGATATTTCAGGTAATTCTTTTGTAATTAATAAAGGGGCGGAAGACGGTATCTCCTCAGGTATGATAATTATTACCGAGCATAAAGTTTTGCTTGGCAGGGTGATTGAGGTTTTTGACAGTTTTTCCCGCATTAAATTAATTACTAGCATAGATAACTCTTTTGATGTTGAAATATTAAAAAGAGATGCCTTTGGATTATTATCTGGAACTAAGATTTCTTTAGTTGAAAAAGACAAGGGAATTGAGGTGGGGGACGCTGTAGTAACGGCTCCTCTGGGTGGTGTTTTTCCTAGTGGCTTATTTATTGGATTAGTTAGCAGTATTACAAAAGATGAAGCTGAGCATTTTCAAGAGCTTGAAATTACTCCATTTTTTAATATTAAAAGAATTAAAAAAGTCTTTATAATCAATGATTGAATTAGCTTTATTCATATTATTTTTATTAATTCTAATTATTACTGCTAATCCAGTGTTTTTAATAATACCATTATTAATAACCGTATATGTTTTGGTTTCTTCTGATCTAGGCGTAACTCTTGCCGCTTTTTTAGGTTTAGCCATAGACTTATTATCTCCAGGACCATTAGGAATATACTTTTTTGTATTAACTTCATCATCTTTAATATTAAGAGTATTGTTAAATAAATATGTTCAAGTATCAGTTCTCCAAAGACTTTAATGGTCGAAAGGTAGCGCTAAAAGACTTGAAGGAAATACAACCTCAAGAGGTTTTTTTGGATAAAATTAGTTACGATAGAAGTATTAAAAGAGGTGAGGGGGAGAGGAAAATGAATGTTTCCCTTTCCACTCGGGCTTTTTATTTTTTATTCTTTTTATTCTTCTTTTCTTTTTTTATTCTTAGTTACCGAGCGTTTTCTCTGCAGATTGTCTATGGTGAAGATTATCATCAAATGGCCCAACAAAACAGGTTTATATACAGGAATATAGAATCTTCTAGGGGTATTATATATGATTCTAATATGAATCAGTTGGTTTTTAATCGTCCCAAGTTTTCTCTTGTTTATACTGGTGATGGTTCTGATAATTTTTTAGACGAAGTCTCAAAAGAGTTAAAATTAGATTTAGAAAAGATTAATAGTTCTAACGGTAAAGAGGTGGTAATTTTAGAAGATATCAATCAAAAAGATTTAATATTTTTAGAAATAAAAACTAGAGAGTTGGATGATTTTGAAATAGAAAAAAGAATGATTAGAGAGTATGATAATGCTGAGGCTTTTTCTCATTTAATTGGCTATACTGGCAAAATATCTACCGAAGAGCTGGTAGGTGATTATTCTATGAAAGACTATATCGGAAAAACCGGATTAGAAAAATTTTACGAAAACTATTTAAGAATTATTTCGGGTAAATTAAAAGTTGAAAGAGATGCAGTTGGTAGGATAAAATCAGAAGAAGTAGAGCTTATGGCTGAATCGGGAAACAGCTTGGTTCTTTGGATAGATGGGGAGCTTCAAAAGAAGTCTTACGAAGCTCTTAAAAATATGACTGAAAGTTTGGGGGCTAAGGGTGGTGTTGCAATTGCAATGAATCCTAAAAATGGTGCAGTGTTAGCTATGGTAAATTATCCTGGATTTGATAGTAATATATTTGCTCGAGGAATTAGCTCTAACGAATTATCCGAGCTATTTGCCGATGAGAGAACTCCATTATTTAATCGTGCTATATCGGGAACATATCCAGCAGGATCAACAATTAAGCCGATTATCGGAACAGCTGTTTTAGAAGAGGGCCTTGTTAGTCCCGAAAAACAATTTTATTCTTCTGGACAAATATCTGTTGCTAATCCTTGGAATCCTGATCAATCATCTATTTTTCGCGATTGGCAGGCTCATGGGTGGGTTGATTTAAGGCGAGCCATCGCAGTTTCTAGTAATGTTTACTTTTACACTGTTGGCGGTGGTTATGATGGTCAAAAAGGACTGGGTTCTGTGGTTATGAAAAAATATTTAGAGTTATTTGGTTGGAATTCTAAAACAGGGATAGATCTTCCTCAAGAAAAAGAAGGATTTTTAGCTGATCCTGATTGGAAGATGGAGAATATTGGTAGCTCTTGGACAGTTGGTGATAATTATAATATGTCTATTGGTCAAGGATATATGCTTACTACTCCTATAGAAGTTGTTAATTCTTTTGTAGCTATAGCCAATAAAGGAACTCTTTACCAGCCAATGATTCTTAAGGAAGTCCTAGGTAGTGACGGGGAGGTTTTAGAAACAAGAGAATCTAGAGTAATTAGGCGTGACTTTGTAGATAAAGAAAACTTAGAAATAGTTAGAAGTGGTATGAAACTTGCAGTTGAAGAAGGCTCTGCTACCCTGCTAAAGAGCTTGCCAGTTAGTTTGGCTGCCAAAACAGGAACAGCTCAAATACCAAAAGCGAATCATTATCATAACTGGGTAACTGTTTTTGGTCCATACGAAGATCCCGAAATTGTGTTAACTATTATGATTGAAGAGGTGGAGGGTGTTCGAGCAGCAGCACTTCCAGTTGCTAAAGAAATACTAGATTGGTATTTTGAAAACCGTTAAATTATGCTATAACTTAACTATGCAAAACAAACAAAATATCAGTCCTGAGACAATGGACAAGCTTAAAGAAGAACTTGAATTATTAAAGGGCCCAAAAAGAAGGGAGTTAGCTTTAAGATTAAAAGAGGCAATATCTTTTGGAGACTTGAAAGAGAATGCGGCTTATCACGAAGCTAAAGATGATCAGGCTTTTTTGGAGGGGCGTATTATAGAATTGGAGAGCATAATAAGAAACTCTTCTGTATCTTTAAAAGAAAAGTCTAATAATATTGAAATAGGATCATCGGTAATAGTTGAGTGTGATGGTTCTCAAGAAGTATATATTATTGTGAGCTCTATTGAGGCTAATCCATTAGAGAATAAAATATCACTAGACTCTCCAATTGGAAAAATTCTTTTTGGTAAAAAAGTTGGAGATTTTTGTAAAATGGAAACTCTTGATGGAGATATAGTCGAATATAAAATAATAGAAGTAAAATAAATATATGGCAACAATAGATGAAATTAGAGATAATAGGATTAAGAAGTTAAATAAGTTACGAAGCCAAGGAATTAACCCTTATCCAATAGAATCCAAGAGAACACACAGTATAGATGATGTTTTGAGTTCTTTTTCTAAACTTTCCAAATCGGAAGAAGAGGTTTTTTTAGTTGGAAGGATAAAATCCCAAAGAGGACACGGCAAGGCAACATTTTTAAATATTGAAGATGGGACAGGATCAATTCAAGGTTTAGTCAGAGAGGATGGTGTCGGTCCAAGTGGATACGAATTTTATAACGAAACTTTTGATGTTGGAGATTTTATTCAAGTTAAGGGAACTCTTTTTATTACACAGAGAGGAGAAAATACAATTAATATTAGTGATTTTAAAATACTAACTAAAGGGTTATTACCTTTGCCTGAAAAGTGGCACGGACTAAAAGACGAAGAAGAACGATTTAGAAAGAGATATTTAGACATTATGTTTAATTCGGAAGTTAAGGCTATGATTAAAAGAAGATCTATTTTTTGGAATTCTATAAGAAGTTTTCTTCTTGAAAGGGGGTTTATGGAAGTAGAAACTCCTGTATTAGAAGTAACTGCTGGGGGAGCTGACGCCGAACCTTTCGTCACTCATCATAAAACTCTAGATATTGATCTTTTTTTAAGAATATCGACTGGGGAGTTATGGCAGAAAAAACTTATGGTTGCTGGGTTTGAAAAAACTTTTGAAATAGGGCGACAATTTAGAAACGAAGGTATGAGTCCTGAGCATTTGCAAGATTATAGCCAAATGGAGTTTTATTGGGCTTATTCTGACTATAAACAAGGGATGAAGCTTGTCGAGGAAATGTATCGTTATATTGCTCAAGAGACCTTTGGAACTCTTAAATTCAAGATTAGAGGCTTTGATGTTGATTTATCAAAAGAATGGGAAAGATATGACTATCGATCAATTATTAGCACTCAGACAAAAATTGATATCAACGAAGCTAGCTTAGAAGAAATAGAAAAAGCACTTAAAAAACTTGGTGTTTTGTATGATAAAAAGGGATTTAATAGAATAAGAGCAATAGATTCTTTATGGAAATATTGTCGTAAGGGTATTGCTGGTCCAGGCTTTTTAATTAATCCACCAGTAGAAGTTTCTCCATTGGCCAAAAGAGTAGAAAATCACCCTGAAGTAGCAGCTAGATTTCAAGTTATTTTAGCGGGCTCGGAGATGGGCAATGGTTATAGTGAGCTTAACGATCCAATAGATCAAGCTGAAAGATTTAAAGAACAGCAAGCCCTAAGAGATGCAGGAGATACCGAAGCTCAAATGTTTGATCACGATTTCGTAGAGGCTCTAGAATATGGAATGCCTCCAACCTGTGGGTTTGGAGTATCTGAGAGATTATTTAGCTTTTTGATGGATAAGCCAATTAGGGAATGTCAAATTTTTCCATTAATGAAGCCAAGGAATGATTGAGATAAAAGATAAAAATGTTTGGGATAATTTTGTAAAAAGTTTTCCGCAAAGAACTTTTGTTAATTCTTGGGATTGGGGCGAGTTTAGAAAAAGCTTAGGCGATAAAATATGGAGAATGGGATTGTTAAAAGATGGAGAGCTTGAGTCTATTTTTCTAGCATCTAAGGTCTATGCTAAGAAAGGCAACTTTTTACTCCTTAATCATTTTCCGATAATTAAAGAAAGTAGTGTTTTAGAAGAAGTTTTGTTTAATATCAAAAAAATTGCTATTAAAGAAAAAGTTTCTTTTGTAAGAATAGCGCCGATAAGTAACGAACCATTAGATGGCTTCATAGATTCCTCGTCTAGAGTGTTTCCTACTAGAAGTTGGGTTTTAGATATATCTACTAGCGAAGATGAGATTTTATCTGGGATGAGAAAAGAATACTCTCGAAGAATAAGAAAGGCAAGTAGAAATAAAGATATCGAAGTTGTAATATCTAATAATATTAACGATATTGATTTATTTTATAGTCTTATGGATACTACATCTAAGAGGCAGGGGTTTAGTAGTTTTTCAAAAGAATATTTAAAGAAAGAATTTGATGTATTTTCCCTAGATAACAATATATTCTTGTCTTTGGGTTACTATAAAAAGAGGCTCGTTGCTGGTGCCCTTGTAGTATTGTATAGTGGCAAAGCATTTTATCATCATGGGGCATCAGAAGCGCTATCAAGCACAATTTCTGTGCCTCAGATTGTTCAATGGGTTGCAATAAAAGAAGCGAAGCGAAGAGGTGCTACTACTTATGACTTTTGGTCAATTGCACCAGACGATAATCCAAGTCATAAATGGGCTGGACTTACATTTTTTAAAAAAAGTTTTGGAGGTTATGCAATTAATTATCCTAATGCTAAAGACTTACCAATGTCAAAAAGATATTGGTTGACATATGTCTTTGAAAAAATAAAAAGATGAAGAAGAGCTACAAGAAATCATATCGTAGAAAACCAGTAATACCTTTTTACAAGAAAAGTTTTTTTTGGAAATCTTTAGGTTTAATTATCACATCGGTTATTTTATTTTATGTGTTAGTTTTTTATGAGTTTTTTTGGGTTAAAGATATCGAGGTTTTGGGTAACGATTCTATAGAAAAAGAATTAATTTTAGATAGTGTTAACAATAGCATTAACTTTAGAAGTATTTTTCTTATTAAAACAGCGGTTATTTCTGATAATGTTTTATCTCAATTTCCCGAAATTTATTTAGCTAGTGTTAGTAGGGACTTTCCTGATAAATTAATAGTTAGCGTTAAAGAAAGGCACGCAATTGCTATTTGGTGTAATGGCAATCTAGAGAATTGTTTTTATGTAGACAAAGAAGGTTTTTTATTTAAAGATACCGATTCTAAAAATTTAGTTGTTATTTCCAGTAATAGCAATTTCGGATTAAATGACACTGTCATAGAATCAGAGAAGTTACTCGCTTTAAATGAGTTGTGGCAGGAAGTAAGAGAATTGGGTATATATTGGTTTGAGTTAAATGGATCTGATATAGTCGCACACACAACTAATGGTTTTGTTATAAAATTTATATCCAGCGAAGATTTAATTAGTCAGGCCAAGATATTAAAATTAACACTAGATAGCGAGATAAGCAAAGAAGATTTTAAGAATCTAGAATACATCGATGTTCGCTTTGAAAACCGAGCTTATTTTAAGCTTAATGATTAGCTAAATTAAGGAGCCTAGATTAAGGAGCTAAGCTCCTTAATCAAGCGAAGTATATAGCAGATTAAGGCGCTAAGCGCTTTAATGGTTATTCTGGAAATATGTTTTAGCACTCCGGGGTCTTGACTGCTAATTTTAATTTGCTATAATCACCTTGTATGAGTATTAGCGAGCGTCAAGATAGAATATTAAAGGCTTTAGTTAAATCATATATTGATTTGGCTGAGCCAGTAAGTTCTGAGCATCTTAAAAAAAAGTGTCGTTTTGATTTTTCTCCTGCTACAATTAGGTCGGAGATGCAAGAGTTGACTGATATGGGTTTTATTGAACAACCGCACACTTCGGCTGGGCGAGTTCCAACAGATAAGGGTTATCGTTTTTTTGTAGACTCTTTAGAGGGTGATTATCAAAACAAAAAGATAAACGAGAGAGTTTTTAGTTTTAATTTAGTAGTTGATGAGTATTTGTCTTTTCTTCATGAATATAATCGTCTTTTGGCATCTTTATCATCTAATTTGATTATTACTTATTTGACACAAGATAGATTGTTTATCAAAGAAGGTTGGAGCGAAATATTCGAAGCGCCAGACTTTTACGAGACGAAGAGAGTGCGTGATTTTACATCGATGGTTGATGATTTTGAAAACAATATTGATGATTTTGATTTAGAGTTGTCAATTAATACATATATCGGTAGAGAAGTGCCAATCACTAAGTCTGACGACTTTAGTATTATTATTTCCCGATGTAGTTTTATGAAAGATGACGATGGATTAATCGCGATTCTTGGACCCAAAAGAATGGCGTATGACAAAAATATATTTTTAATAAGGTCGGTTATAGAAAGATTAAATAATAAAAATTATGGATGAAGATATTAAAAAAAAATTAGGGGAGTGCGAAAAAGAAAAAGAGGATTATTTGAATGGATGGAAGCGGAGTAAGGCAGATTTTGAAAATTATAAAAAAGGTGAATTGGAAAGGATTAGTAGTTTAGTCGAGTATAGCCAAAGAGATTTATTGTTAGAGTTATTAAAGATTGTTGACGATTTTGAGCTAGCACAAAAACAAATACCACCCGAAGAAGAAAATAATTACATCAAAGGTTTGTTTCAAATAAAGAGTCGTTTAGATGAGTTTTT
This sequence comes from Minisyncoccota bacterium, assembly GCA_028701035.1. Classification (GTDB taxonomy): domain Bacteria; phylum Patescibacteriota; class Minisyncoccia; order Minisyncoccales; family CSSED10-335; genus MWBX01. The sequence goes on along the minus strand of JAQVRO010000009.1, from coordinate 7,470 downwards.
AAATAAGTTTGAGGTTGAAGCAATAGAGACCGTTGGTAAGGATTTTGATCCTAATTTTCACGAGGCAATAGAAGTGGTAGATGGTGAAGAAAGCGGTGTAATCATTGAAGAAGTTTCTAAGGGTTATATTAAATCTGGTAAGCTTATTCGTCCAGCAAAGGTAAAAATAATTAAATAATTGTTTAGTGGCCTCAATAGGGTTGCTAATTAAAAAAATATGGGAAAAATAATTGGAATTGATTTAGGAACAACATTTTCAGCAATGGCAATTGTAGAAGGGGGGGAGCCAAAGATAATAGAAAACGCTGAGGGTTCTCGCACAACTCCTTCGGTTGTTGCTCTTAATAAAAACGGAGAAAGAGTTATAGGAGTGGTGGCAAGAAGACAGCAGATTACAAATATTGAAAATACAATATTTGCAGCTAAGCGTCTTATCGGTAGAAAATATTCCGATAAAGAAGTTCAAGAGAGCAAGAAGGTTCTTCCTTATGAAATTAGAAGCGCTGCTGATGAGAGTGTAGAGATTAAGATGGGAGATAAATGGTATCGTCCTGCAGAAATATCGGCGATGATTATTAAAAAGCTTAAGAATGATGCCGAGAGTAAATTAGGAGAAGAGATTAAAGAAGCGATTATTACTTGTCCTGCATATTTTGATGATGCTCAAAGAAAAGAAACTAAGATCGCAGGAGAAATAGCAGGATTAAATGTTAGAAGGGTAATTAACGAGCCAACAGCAGCAGCTTTAGCTTATGGTCTCACTAAGAAAAAAGATCAACAAGTCGTTGTTTATGATTTTGGTGGAGGAACATTTGATGTTTCGGTTCTAGATATTGGCGAAGATACTGTAGAAGTAAAAGCTACTGGTGGAGATACTCATCTTGGAGGAGAAGACTTTGATAATAAGATTGTATCTTGGATTATTGATGAATTTAAAAAAGACCAAGGCATAGATTTATCTCAGGACAAGTTGGCATTACAAAGATTAAAAGAATCTGCCGAGAAGGCTAAAATAGAATTATCTACATCTCTTGAGACAGAAATTAACATACCTTTTATTACCTCAGATGCCGCAGGTCCAAAGCACTTGTTAATTAAACTTACTCGGGCTACTTTAGAGAATTTAGTTAAAGATTATCTTGATAGATCTTTTAAGATAGTGGAGGATGTTTTGAAAGATGCTAAACTAAAACCAGAGGAAATCGAAGCTGTGGTATTAGTTGGTGGACAAACAAGAATGCCTAAGATTCAAGCAGAGGTTAAGAGAATTTTTGGTAAAGAACCTAACAAAGAAATTAATCCAGACGAGGTGGTTGCTATTGGAGCTGCTATTGAATCGGGAATATTACAAGGAGATGTAAAAGATGTTTTGCTTCTTGATGTTACTCCGCTTTCTTTGGGTATTGAAACGTTTGGAGAAGTTAACACTATTTTGATCCCCAAGAATACAACAGTTCCTACTTCTAAAACTCAAGTTTTTTCTACCGCTGCTGATAATCAATCATCGGTAGATGTTCATGTTATTCAGGGAGAAAGACCAATAGCCAAAGATAACAAAACACTTGGTAGGTTTATGCTCGATGGAATTCCACCAGCACCTAGGGGTGTCCCTCAGATAGAGGTTTCTTTTGATATTGATGCTAACGGAATATTGAGTGTATCAGCAAAAGATAAGGCAACTGGTAAATCTCAATCAATTAGAATTGAGAGTGCTGGTAATATTTCTAAAGAAGAGATAGAAAGAATGAAGCAAGATGCTGAAGCTCATGCTACAGAAGACAAAAAGAAGCAAGAGATTATTGAGGCAAGAAATGTTGCCGATAATACAATTTATTTATCGGAAAAAACAATAAAAGATTCTGGTGATAAGATAGAAGAAGACTCTAAAAAAGAAATTGAAGCAAAAGTTGAAGAGTTGAAAAAAGTTAAAGATAGTGATAGTATAGATGATATTAAGAGTAAAACATCAGAGTTATCAGAATTGATTCAGAAGATTGGGGCTAAGATGTATGAGAAACAATCTGAAGAAAAAAAAGACGATAGTCCTGAGGAGGGTAAATACAAGGAAGAATAATGAAAGATTATTATCAAATTTTAGGAGTATCTCGTGGTGCATCCAAAGAAGAGATTAAAAAGGCTTATCGTAAATTAGCTCATAAATATCATCCCGATAAAAAAGATGGTGATGAGGCAAAGTTTAAAGAAGTGAGCGAGGCTTATCAAGCTCTTTCTGATGATCAGAAAAGACAACAATACGATCAGTTTGGAAGCGCTGGTTCGGGATTTAACTTTCATCAAGGCGGATTTGAGGGCGGATTTGAATTTAATGACTTTGGTGATATATTTGAGGAGATGTTTAGAGGAGGTAGGGCGAGCACCTCTGATATCAACAGGGGAGAAGACATTGAAGTAAGTGTAGAGATGTCTCTAGAAGATGTGTTGCAAGACCAAGAAAAGAAGTTTAGAATTAAGAAATTTGTTACTTGTAGTCGATGTCATGGAGATGGGGCCGAGCCTGGGACTTCAAGGAATCAATGCGCATCTTGTCGTGGCACAGGAAGGGTTCAAGAGATGAAAAGAAGTATTTTTGGTACTTATACTAGGGAAACTATTTGTCCCGAATGTTCAGGAGAAGGTCAAAAACCCGACAAGGTTTGTAATGTTTGTTCAGGAGAAGGAAGAGTTAAAAAAGAAGAAGAGATAGAAGTTGTTATACCTGCAGGGGTGGATGTTGATCAGATATTAAAAGTTCCAAATAAGGGAAATGCTGGTCGAAGGGGTGGACGAAATGGTAGTTTATATGTTAGAGTGTTTATTAGAGAGCATAGCGTTTTTGTAAGAAAAGGAGACAACCTTCATGCAGTAAAATCAATCCCATTTTCTTTAGCAGTAACAGGAGGAGAGGTAGAATTAAGAAGTATTCAAGGCAAAAAGCTTTTAATAGAGATTCCTAGCGGAACTTCTTCAGGTAAAATATTTAGAGTATCGGGTAAGGGCGTTCCACATTTTTCCAGAACAGGAGTTGGAGATTTGTTTTTAAAGATAGTGATAGATGTACCCAAAAAGTTAAGTAAGAGACAAAAAGAGTTATTAGAAAGTTTGGCAAAAGAGGGTTTATAGCCCTCAATATGCCCCGCTAACTCAACGGTAGAGTAACGGCCTTTTAAGCCGGTGGTTGTAGGTTCAAATCCTACGCGGGGCACATATACTTATGAAAATAAGAAAGATTTTATTTTATTCTCTATCGCTATTGATTATTATATCAGCTAGTTTTGTTCTAGGATATTATACCAAAAGTCAGTATGTTTTTTTGAACCCTAGTGAAACTAATTTTGAATTAATAGCTGAAGCTTATCAATTGATTACTAATAATTTTGTCTCGGCCGAAGATATTAGCGAAGATGTTATAATTCATGGCGCCATAGCTGGCATGGTTAGCGCTTTGGGCGACCCTTATTCTAATTTTTTTAATATCGAAGATACTAAAATATTTTTAGATGATACTGAAGGTAAGTTTGAGGGAGTGGGAATGGAAGTAGGAATTAGAGATGATGATTTCAAAGTAATATCTCCATTAAAAGGAACTCCAGCTTACAACGCAGGTATTTTGAGTGGCGATATAGTTTTGAGAATTGATGATGTTGATACTAGAGATGTCTCGCTTGAAGATGGGGTTGCATTAATTCGGGGTGAAAAAGGAACCGAAGTAGTTTTAATGATTTTAAGAGATGGTTGGTCTGAACCAAGAGAATTTAAGATAATAAGAGATGTAATATCTGTAGCTTCGGCCGAATGGGAGTTGTTAGATGGCGATATTGCTCATATAAACCTGTACCATTTTTATAGAAATGCCGATTATGATTTTAAGAATATCGCTCTAGATATTATCAATAGTCCTGCCAAGGCAATTGTGTTAGATATGAGGGGTAACTCTGGAGGATATTTAAATGTTTCACGAGAGATTGCTGGATGGTTTTTGGAGAAAGGAGATGTTTTTGTAATTGAGGATTCTCCTAGCGGACAAAGAATCGAAGAAATAAGAAGCAATGGAAGACTTTATCAATATCCATTAATAGTATTAATAGATACTGGGTCGGCCTCTGCTTCAGAAATTGTTGCTGGGGCGTTAAGAGATAATAGGGGCATTCAATTAATAGGTCAGACTTCTTTTGGTAAGGGTTCGATTCAGAAACTTGAATATTTAAGCGATGGCTCATCAATTAAAATTACAATAGCTCGTTGGTTAACTCCTAATGGTGATTTGGTTTCAGAGAAAGGACTTACTCCTGATATTGAAGTTGATTTTGATGTAGAAGAGTACAAGAAAGGCAATGATATTCAGTTAAATAAAGCCCTTGAAGTTATTCAAAGAATGATATAGAATAGTTTAATAATTAAAAAATAAAAATATGAAAGTAATACTTTTAGAAGATGTAGATAAATTAGGCAAGAGATTGGAAGTTAAAAGTGTAGCTGATGGTTATGCTAAGAATTTTCTTTTATCAAGGAACTTGGCTAGAGTAGCAACCAAAGAGGCCCTTAAATGGTTGGAGATTCAATTAGAGATGAAAAAGAGCGAAGACGACGCTAAACTAAAAGAAGTCCAAGCTACTGTTAGTAAGATAGATGGCTTAGAGTTATTTTTCGAGGTTAAAACTGGAGAAAAGGGGCAGTTGTTTGAATCTCTTAATTCTCAAAAGATAGCGAGCAAGCTAGCTGAAGCAGGGTTTGATGTTTCTAAAAGTCAAATTGACTTAGCCGAGCCAATTAAAGAATTGGGTGAGTTTTCAATTAAGATAAAGTTCGATCATAATTTAGAAAGCGTTGTTAAGATTATAATAACAGAGGAGAAATAGGGCTGATTGGGGTCTTCGCTAGATGGCTTCACAATTCTATTTTGTCTTTACCTTCAATGTCAAGAATAATTTTTGTTGGTGGGGGAGTTATGTCGGGCGTAGGTAAAGGAATTGCCACTTCTAGTATCGGTAAGATATTACAAGGTCGTGGATTCAAAGTTACCGCTATTAAAATAGACCCTTATGTTAACATTGATGCAGGAACTATGAACCCCATTGAGCACGGGGAAGTTTTTGTTACTAACGATGCGCTAGAATGCGACCAAGATATCGGCAATTACGAAAGATTCTTATCCGAAGATTTTACTCAAGATAATTATATGACTACTGGTCGTGTTTATCTAGAGGTAATTAAGAAAGAAAGAAATTTAGAATATGGTGGCGAGTGTGTTGAAGTAGTTCCTCATGTCCCTAACGAGGTAATATCTCGAATAGAAAAAGCTGGACGAAGAACAAAATCAGACTTTGTTTTAGTGGAGATTGGTGGCACAGTTGGAGAATATCAAAACCTCATTTTTTTAGAAGCTGCTCGGATGATGCGCCTAAAGAATCCTAACAAGGTGCTTTTTGTTATGGTAACATACTTGCCGGTTCCAAGGGCTATTGGAGAGATGAAGACGAAGCCAACTCAAAATGCTGTAAGAACTCTTAACGAGGCTGGTATTCAACCCGATATTATCATAGGCAGATCGGATCTTCCTATAGATGAGCCACGTAAAAAGAAGATATCTGTTTTTTGTAACATTGATCCTAAAGATGTCGTTTCTTCTCCAGACACTGAGTTTTTATACGAGATACCGCTTAATTTTGAAAAAGAAGGATTAAGCACAAGAATATTAAATAAGTTTCATATGAGGCCCAAGAAAAAAGACCTAAAAGATTGGGAAGGCATGGTATCTAGAATGAAGAATTCTAAAAAGCCAGTTAGGGTTGCTATTGTTGGCAAATATTTTCAAACAGGCGACTTTACTCTTACAGATTCTTATTTATCAGTAATAGAAGCAATTAAGCACGCATCTTGGAGTAATATGCTAAAACCAGAGATTAAATGGTTTCCTGCTGAAGGATACGAGAAGGATCCCAGTAAGGTAAAAGAGTTGAAAGAATACGATGGCGTTATTATCCCTGGTGGTTTCGGTTCAAGGGGGATTGAGGGTAAGATAAAAGCGATAGAGTTTTGTAGAAAGAATAACATACCTTTTTTAGGTTTATGTTTGGGTATGCAAATGGCAGTTATAGAGTTTACAAGAAATGTTTGTGGAATTAAAGACGCTAATTCTTTAGAGATGGATATTAAGTGTAACAATCCTGTGATACACTTGATGGGGGATCAGGTTGATCTAATTAACAAGAAGAATTATGGGGCAACGATGAGGCTAGGAGCTTATCCTTGCACATTAAAACAGGGCACGACTAGCTATAAATCGTATGGAGTTAAAGATATATCTGAGCGACACAGACATCGCTACGAGCTCAATAATGATTATCGAGAGTTATTAGAATCAAAAGGCTTAATTATGGCTGGTATTAATCCAGAGAGAGATTTAGTGGAAATTATAGAATTAAAAAATCACCCATTTTTTGTGGGTACTCAGTTTCATCCCGAATTAAAATCTAGGCCATTATCTCCTCACCCCTTATTTAATTCTTTTGTTCTTGCTTGCAAGAAAAGAGCCAATTAGTTTTGGCTCGTTTCTACATTGACGACTTTCACAATCTTTTTACTTCCATCAAAACAAAGTTTTTTGGTGGTAGAAAAAGATACTATTCCACCTCTTAGAGCAAATAGTGTATCGTCGTTGCCTCGACCAACATTTTTACCAGGAACGAATTTTGTTCCTCTTTGGCGAATAATGATTGATCCGGCCTTAGCTCTTTGTCCAGCGTAAAGCTTTACTCCCAAATATTTTGGTCGTGAATCTCTACCCAGCCTAGTTGTTCCCGCCGCTTTGGTTGTTGCCATTTCTTATTTTTTATCTTATAATACTACTATGCTACCAAAAATTATTCAATTTGTCAAAGCAAATAATAGAGAAATATTACTTTTTTTAGGGGTGATGCTTATATCTTCACTTTCTTTTACTTTTGGCTATATCCAAGGAAAAAGCGAAGAAAAGACTCCACTTCAATTTGAAAACTTTTTAATCGAAGAAAATGAAAATTCCTAATCATATTGGCGTAATTTTAGATGGAAATAGAAGGTGGGCCGAAGAGAATGGTTTGCTTGCTACTCAAGGTCATATAGAAGGCGTTAAAAGAGCTAAGGAGCTTGTTAGATATGGCAAACAAAATGGGGTTAAAAACTTAACACTGTTTGTTTTTTCTACAGAGAATTGGAAGAGGAGTGAAAAAGAGGTTGGCTTTTTGATGAGATTAATAGAGGTATTCTTTGATCAAGAAATGAAAGAATATTCTTTGTTAAATAATGTTAAAGTTTTAATTGTTGGAGAAAGAGAAAAGTTATCTCAAAGGATAAGAAGTGTTGTTGACGCTATTGAGGAAAAAACTAAAAATAATAGTTTGATGACACTCAACATTGCTCTTAGTTATGGCGGAAGAGGGGAGATTGTTTCTGCTATTAAAAAAATAATGAAAAAGGGTATTTCTATTGATG
>JAQVRO010000002.1:30225-70102 GCA_028701035.1 Minisyncoccota bacterium | reverse complement strand
TTAACGCTTTCTCTTCCATCAAAAAGACCTAAAATTCTATTGGAGTTTTCAGCATTAAATCTAATCTGAACCACAACATCCCCCAATGACTTTGTTCCGTTTTGCAAGCTATATTCAAGACCAAGCAAATCTAAAAGTGCGAGAATTTCTTCATACTTCTCTCGGTTCTTTTCTTTTGATTGATAAATCATTATTCTTCTCCAATTTCCCTTGACTTCCATGCTCCCCTCCGAAACAATCCAAGCCACTAACCTTATTTCTTCGTTGGTAAGCTTGATATCTTTATTATTGTTGTTGGCGGCAATAGGAATAGCTTGTGGTGATTTTAATTTAACCACCTCCTCCACTTCTTCTAAAACATATTCTTCACTGTTAAACTTTTTCCTCACCATACGATGCCCCGGAGAGATAAGCTGATCTTGAATTCTATTAAGAATCCTATACATTTTTCCACTGTACTCCCGATTAAAGATATGCTTAACCTTTTTTTCTTCTATGATTCCTTTTTCGATATTAAATGTCTTTATAATATTGCCTTTTTTAACCTCGCTGTATCCCTTCCAACCATCTTTGGTTAATATTTCAGTATCTTCAGAAAGGCACTGAAATCCAACTCTAGTTGGAACCATACAATTAAACAAAAACTCTTGTATTGATTGCTTGACTTGATTGTAGCTTAAGTTGTCGTATCTGATAAAAGGGGCTAAAAGAGTATCAAAACTACTCATAGCTTGTGCGCCAGCACTCTCCCCCTGAAGAGTAAAAAAGAAATTAACAACCTGACCTAGCGCAGTTCTTAGATGCTTTGGAGGCTTAGATTCTATCTTAGATGGAACCCCTCCAAAACCCCTAACTAATAAATCTTGCAAATCCCAACCACAACAATAAGTTGAGAGAGAATCTAAGTCATGAATATGTATATCTTCTTCCTCAGCCACCTTTCTAATATTCTCAGGATAAACTCTGTTTAGCCAATATTTTTTAGCAATACGCGAAACAGTATATTGATTAAGACCTTGCAAAGAATATGTCATATTGGCATTTTCTTTTATCTGCCAATCTAACTCTTTTAAATATTTATCAATGATCTCGGTTGACTCATCAAATTCAGCTACGGTTTCTCTAATTTCTCTCCTTTTTTCTCGATAAAGAATAAATGCTTTGGCGGCTTCTACTAAACCTTCTAGGATTAAAACTTCTTCAACTGTGTCTTGTATTTGCTCAACATTGGGAATTTCTTCTTTTTTAAATCTCACATCAACTAACTCACCGACTCTTTTTGCAACACGAGCTGATATTATACCATCCCCTTGCCCAGAAGATGTAAGAGCTTTGTAAGCGGCTAGTCTTATCTTTTCCAAATCAAAATCAACAATTTCCCCACTCCTCTTTTTAACAGATTTAGTTTTATTATCCATAATTTATTAAATTAATTTTTAAAATCCTGTCACGACAACGGTTACTTTTATTTCACCTTTTTTAAGATCCTCGTCTTGGACAGCACCAAATATTATTCTGGCATCTGTAGACACTCTTTCTTTAATTGTCTTAGCGATTTCGTTGATTTCTACCAAACTAATATCTTCCCCTCCACTTACATTAAAAAGAACTCCCTTTGCCTTATTGCACGAAACATCTATAAAAGGAGAGTTAAGTGCGCTAAGCGTTGCTTCTTTGTATCGATTTTCTCCAGAAGCAATACCAATACCAAAAATAGCTGAACCCGAATCTTTTAACATTGCCTTAACATCAGCAAAATCTATATTTATTATCCCAGGTAAAGTAATAAGATCAGATATCCCACTTACTGCTTGCCTTAATACTTCGTCGCACATCCAGAAAGCAGACTCAATCGACATTTTGGAGTCTATAAAATTGTATAGTTTGTCGTTAGAAACAGAAATAAGAGTATCAACGCTATCTTTTAAAACTTCTTCTCCTTTGCTAGCAATACGAGATCTTTCCTTTCCTTCAAAAGAAAAGGGGGTAGTAACTACTGCTATTGTTAATATGCCCATTTCTTTGGCTATTTGAGCTACAACAGGAGCAACACCAGTGCCAGTACCACCTCCAAGACCACAAGCAATAAAAATCAAATCAGCACCTGCTATCGCTTGTTTGATTGTGTCGCGATCTTCTTCGGCAGCTATTTTGCCAAGATTAGGATTCATGCCCGTTCCCAAACCCTTAGTGCTCTCTTGTCCAATTCTTATCTTGGTATGAGCGCTAGCTTTCTTTAAGTCCTGTAAATCGGTATTAATAGCAATCAACTCAACTCCTTCTAGCTTACACTTCATCATTCTGGTGACAGCATTTGATCCAGAACCACCGACACCTACTACTTTAATTTTTGTTGTTTTATCCATTATGGTATAAGCATTTTAAAAAAACTTCTAATTTTACTCCCAATACCCGAGAACATACTGTCCGACTCGCCATCGTCTAAATCATTTCCGATTACTACTAAGCCACAAGCAACTGAAAATTTAGGATCAACTATTTCAGGAGTAAAATTAAGTGGATGACCAACCCGACAAGGAAGCTTAAATTCTTTTTTAGCTAATTCTGATATCCCGGGTAACTCTGAACCTCCTCCTGTTAATATTATACCAGCTGGAAGTTTTTGATTCTTAGATATTCTCTCTAAATCAGCTTCAATTAAATCAAAAACTTCAGAAACACGAGCCTCAATAATCTTTCTTAAGACGGCACGAGAAAAAGAAACAATCTCTTCTGATTCTTTGGATGTTACTTTCTCTGTTTTTTTATCTCCTTTTTGAACTGAGCAAGAACCAAAAGTAAGCTTAATCTCTTCGGCCGTATCAATATCCGTCTTAAGACCAATAGCAATATCGTTAGTAATATTATTAGAGCCTATTGGGAAAACAGCTAAATGCAGTAAACTGCCTTCTTCAAATACAGCTAACGATGTTGTGTTAGCTCCAATGTCAATTACAGCAACCCCTCTTTCTTTGTCCTTTGAGTTAACAACAGAGCTAGCAGCTGCCAACGGATTAATAACAACATCGTATAATTGTAATTCACTGTCTAGTATCACTTGGCTTGTATTTTTAATATACTGAGAGAATCCCTCAACAACTAACACTTCGGCCTCAAATCTCACCCCCTGCATATCTAGAGGGTCTTTGATTCCTCTCTCTCCGTCAATGATAAACTCTTTGGGATAAACATCTATTATCTCTTTATTCTTAGAAACAGGAAACGCTCTAGCAGCTTGAATAACTCTATCAATATCTTCTAAAGATATTCTCTGATCGGCTCGAGAAACAGAAACTAAACCCTGAGAAGATGTGCATGATATGTGACTTCCGTTAGCATTAACATATGCGCCATCTATTTTTTCGTTAATCTGAACTTCAATTTCTTTAATACACTCTTTAATAGCACTCGAAACTTCGTCTATATCAGAAACGACTCCCTTTCTAACACCAAGTATTGGCTTCTGAATTTTAGCCAAAACTTCAAAATTCAAAGTTTCGGGATTTTTTCTCGCCGAAACAACCTTAACACTACCTGTTCCAATATCTATTCCTGTAATAATATTATTAGACATAAATTTTAAAGCTTAATAGTTAAGTATACTACTCTTTTTATAAAATTACAAATCAATTAAAGAATAGCAAAAAAACAACAAAAGTCAAAAAGAATAAAAGTCTTCTTTGGCTCTCATCAACTCTCTCTCTTTCTTGCTTTTCTCATGATCATAACCCAATAAATGCAAAGAGCCATGTATTAAAACTTCGGATAACTCACCTTTAACTTTCGTAGGGCAGATTATAATTTCTCCGATCATATTATCTTTATCTAACAAAAAAGACAAGACATCAGTAGCCTTATCTTTGTTGCGATACTCCTTATTAATATTTCTAATTTCGTCTTCGCCTAAAAAAGCAACCGATATCTCTGCGCTTTTTACTCCTTCGTTTAAAAAAACGGATTTGATAATCCGTCTAACAAAGATACTACTAACCTTAAAGTCTGTTAAGTTATTAACTGATACTAGCACAGCCATTTATTGTAATAATTCTTTAACGATAGCACTAATTTGAGAACCGTCGGCCTTACCCTTTACCTGAGGCATAATTACCGACATAATCTTACCAAAATCTTTACCCGATTCGTCAATAGCTTTCTGAACGATTGGTCTTAATTCTTCTTCGGACATTTGTTGAGGTAAATATTTTAGCAAGCAATCTAATTCAGCTTTCTCTTTTGAAACCAGATCTTCCCTATTACCTTTTTCAAATTCTTTAATTGAGTCTTTTCTCTTTTTTACTTCGGAGAAAATAATATCCATGACTTCTTCGTCGTTAAGCTTACTTTTCAAAACCAAGTCTTCTTCAGACAACCCCTCTTTCGAAAAATTATACCTTTTAATCTTTTCTTTTTCATTAATAGCAGATAGGGTCATACGCAAAACAGATAGTGTAATAGCATCACCACCTTTCATTGCATTTTTAAGATCATCTTGTATTTGATCTTTAAACATTTGGTTATCTTCTAAAACCCTTGTCTTTGTTAAGTCCTAATTTCTCAGCTTTAGCATACTCTTCTCGAGCTCTAATCTTTCTAAGAGCTACTGCTTTTTTGGCTTGTTTACCAAGTGGTCGCTCGAAGAATCTTCTTCTTCTTGCCTCTCTTAATATACCACTTTGCTTAATCGCTTTGGTAAATCTGCGAATTAAGCTCTGAGTAGTTTCTCTATCTTGTTTTTTTATTTCTAACGACATTTTTGTTTATACAACTAACAGCAACTACTGTTTAATTGTGTATTATATCTCTATCCTTAGCATTATTCCAGCCACTTAGCAAGTGTATATGAAGATGAAATATCTCTTGACCTCCATCCCTACCAACATTAACCACTAACTTGTATCCAGATAATTTCTCTTGTTTGGCGACCTTTTGTGCGACACAAAGCAAATGACCCACCAATGCTTCATCTTTATCGTCAATATGATCAATTGAATCTATATGTTTTTTAGGAATAATTAACAAATGAATTGGGGCTGATGGCCTAATATTTTTAAAAACCAAAGATAAATCGTCTTCGTATACTATTGAGGCTGGAGCTTGCTTGTTTGCTATATCGCAAAATATACACATATTATCCTTTTTTAATTTTAGATACTACTTTATCTAGCGCAACCGTTTCTTGCCGTCCAGTTTCCATGTTTTTAATTATTGCCGAGTTTTCTGTTGCTTCTTTGTGTCCAATAATAATTATGAACTTAGAACCGATCCTTGACGCCTTAGTCATTTGGATTTTAAGCGCATCCTTACCTAACGACTCAACTACTGGAATTTTGGCTCTACGCAAAGACTCTATTAAAACTAAACTCTTACTCTTAGCCAAAATACCAATTTGAGCTAAGAAAACTTTATCCTTTGACTTTGGTCCATCAATTAAATTCATATCTTTCATGGCTTGCATAATTCTTTCTATTCCAAAAGCAGCACCAACTGCCGGTGTTTCTTTACCTCCAAGCAACTTCACTAAATAATCATAACGACCACCACCACCTAAAGCCAAAGACTTACCTTCTTTTGTGGTTACAAAAAACTCAAAAACAGTTTTGGTGTAATAATCTAATCCACGCACTAAGCAAGGATTAATTTGATAAGGAAGTTCAAGGCCGTCTAAATATTCAAGAGTCTGCTTAAAATGAGAATGGCAATCCTCACATAAGTTATCAATTATCTTAGGAGCTTCTGCCTTAACAGCTTGACATTTTGGGTCTTTACAATCAAAAAACCTTAAAGGGTTTTCTTTAGTTCTTCTCTTACAATCAGAACAAAGCAACGATGATTTAGATTTAAGATACTTTACTAGAGTTTTTTTATAAGCATTGCGACATTCTTTGTCTCCAATACTATTAACTTCTATTGATATATTCTTTAATTTTAAGTCTGTTAGTATAGAATAAACAATATTTATTATCTGGGCGTCAATAACAGGATTGCTATCCCCCAATACTTCTAGACCAAATTGATAAAATTGACGATATCTTCCAGCTTGAGGGCGTTCATGACGAAAAAATGGGCCGATATAGTAGAGTTTTACAGGTTGTGGCCTATTAGCCATACCAGACTCAATATATGACCTCACAACCGATGCTGTGCCCTCGGGCCTTAAAGCGAGTCTGTCGCCACCCTTAGTCTTTAGGGTATACATTTCTTTTTCCGATATATCTGTTGCCTCACCAACTCCTTTCAAAAAAAGATCTTCATCTTCTAGTATCGGTGTATCAATTTTTGAAAACCCATAATAGTCGGAAACACCCTCAACTGTGCTAATTATACTTTGAAAATACTTTTGATCTCCAAATATAATATCGTGCATTCCTGTTGGCTTTTGAAATTTTGTTTTTTTCATTGTTTTAGTAGGCTGGAGCCTCAATTAATTCAAATCTTTGAAACGGATATGCTCTTAAGAAAACCTTACCAATAATATATTCTTTTGGTAAATAACCCCACTTTCGCGAATCAAAAGAAGCTCCTCGGTTATCCCCCATAACAAAGAAACTATCTTCGGGCAAAACTAACTCAACTTCGCCTAATTTTGTAGTGTTAAATGGCAAATATTCAGATTCATCTATCTCAAGAATATTACCATCAGCATCAATAACCTCTATCTTATCGTTTGTTATTGATATGGTTTCGCCGGGCAAACCAACAATTCTTTTAATGTGACGAAAACGAACATCTTCAGGGTAATAAAAAACAATAACCTCGCCTCTCTGGGGTTCTTTAAAACGATAAGAAATCTGATCTACTAGTAAATAATCACGGTCACAATAAGTAGGCTCCATTGATTGCCCGTTGACGATAAAAGGTTGGAATAAAAAGTAACGGATAGGCAGAACCACTATCAAGGCAATTAAAACTATCTTGACTAAATCCAAAAATTCATACATTATGTTTTTCATATAGTCAATTCTACCAGAATTTTCTTTTTTTACAAGTAATATGGTATAGTAATAATATGAAGAATTGCATTATTGGATTGGGTAATCCCGGAGACAAATACAAAGGCAGTCGGCACAACGCCGGCTTTGACTTGGTAGATATTTTTGTTAAAGATAATAATTTAGAAGATTTCTCTTTTTCGGAAAAAATTAATGCTGAAATATCTCAAAACCAAAACTTAGTGATTATAAAGCCTCATAGTTTTATGAATCTCTCGGGAATAGTTGTCAAAAAGACAATTAAAAAGTTTGGAATAAAGCCCGAAAATATTATTGTTGTTCATGACGATATTGATATTGAAATAGGAAAGATTAAAATATCCAAAGACAGTGGTCCTGCTGGTCATAGAGGGGTGGCCTCAATAATTAAAGAAATTGGTACTAAAGACTTTACTAGAATAAGAATTGGAATTTTACCTAATACAAAACCCGAAGAAGTAAGTGACTTTGTCTTGAAAAAATTCACCACAGAAGAAAAAGAATTATTAAATAAAATATATTTAGAAGCCCTAAAAGAACTAAACAAATGGATCTAATTATCGTTGAAAGTCCAACAAAATCAAAAACTATAAAAAGCTTTTTGAAAAAAGGATATAATATTACGTCTTCTTTCGGTCATGTAAGGGATTTACCTAAAACAAAACTTGGCATTGATGTAGAAAATAACTTTGAACCACAATACAAATCATTGCCCAAAGCTAAGAAAACAATAGATGAGCTTAAGAAGTTGGTCAAAAAAGCTGACACAGTTTACCTAGCAACGGATCCGGATCGAGAAGGAGAAGCTATTGCTTGGCATTTGGTTGAGACGCTTAAATTAGATAAATACCAAAGAATAGCTTTTCATGAAATTACCAAATCTGCCGTAGAGGAATCTTTAAATAATCCTCGAGAAATTGACATGAATTTAGTTGACGCTCAGCAAGCAAGAAGATTCTTAGATCGAATTGTTGGATACAAGCTATCTCCTTTCTTATGGAAAAAAGTGGCCCGAGGCTTGTCGGCCGGTAGAGTTCAGTCAGCTGCTTTAAAATTTGTAGTTGATCGAGAAAAAGAGATTAACGATTTTCAAAAAGAAGAATACTGGACAATAGATGTTGAATTAAAACCAAAAGAAGAAAAGCTGACTCTTATTGCTCAGTTAGTTAAAATTAATAATCAAAAGGTAGATAAATTTACCCTACCAGCCAACGACGTTGCTAAAGAGTTAGAGCAAGAAAAATACTTAGTTTCTGATATAGCCAAGAAAAATGTTAAAAAGAGTCCCCTTCCACCATTTATTACTAGCACCCTTCAACAAGAGGCATACAAGAAGCTAAGATTCTCCGCAAAAATGACAATGCGAATAGCACAACAATTATATGAAAAGGGGCTTACAACTTATCACAGAACCGATTCTTATAACCTATCTTCTTATGCTATAAGCGAAGCTAAGGAATATATCGTTAAAGAATATGGAGAAAAATATTGGTCTGGTAAAATATATAAAACGAAATCAAAAAGTGCTCAAGAAGCACACGAAGCTATTAGGCCATCTAACCCTAAAAATAATCCGCTAAACATTACCAATTTAGACGAAAAACAAACTAAGCTATATAGTTTAATTTGGTCTAGGTTTACTGCTAGTCTTATGTCCCCCGCTATAATAAGCCAAACAACAGTTGAAATTGAGACCGTTTCAAAGAAATTCCACCTAAGATCATCGGGGCAAACAATGGTTTTTGAAGGTTTTCTAAGGGTTTACCCAATTAAGACTGAAGAAAAAACAATACCCGAAATAGAAAAGAGTGACCTATTAGACTTAGTAAAGGTAATTCCAGAACAACATTTTACTCAACCCAAAGCAAGATATAGCGAAGCAACATTAATTAAAGCACTGGAAGAAAACGGCATTGGCCGACCATCAACTTATGCAACAATAATGTCGACAATACAAGAAAGAAACTATGTATCTAAAAACGAGGAAAAAAGATTTATACCAAGTGAAGTTGGTATTATTGTAAGCGATCTCTTATCAGAACATTTTAAAGAAATAGTAGACCCAAACTTTACCGCAGGTATAGAGCAAAAGCTCGACTTAATAGCAATAAATAAAGCCGACTGGAAAGAAGTATTATCTAATTTCTATAACCCCTTTATTAAATTATTAAAACAAAAAGAAATGGAAATTAATAAAGTAGAAAAAGAAACAGATGAGATTTGCGAAAAATGCAAATCTAAAATGGTTTTAAAAGTCGGGAGATTTGGTAGTTTTTTAGCCTGCTCTAATTATCCCGAATGCAAGAACACAAAATCAACCGCAGAAGAAGAGAGTAGCGAGCCTTGCGAAGAATGTGGTGCTAAAATGGTTTTAAAAAGAAGCAAGTTTGGAACATTTTGGGGATGTTCCAATTATCCTACTTGTAAGAATATAAGAAAAGTTGACACTAGAATCGGAGTTAAGTGTCCTAAATGTGAAAAGGGAGATGTAGTTATGAAAAAATCTAAAAAAGGCAGATCTTTTTATGGTTGCTCTAATTATCCCGAATGTGACTTTGTGTCTAACAAAAAACCTAAATAGCAAGCTCTTGCTCTATTTCTTGAGCAATATCCTCAGGGGTATGATATATTTTTACAATAAACTTCTTGACCCCTAGCTCTTCTGTTAATTGCTGGTCTTCGTTTTCAAAATTAGAAACTATAATAACCTTTAGATCGTGTGTATTAGGATTGTTTCTAATTTCTCTTAAAACATCCCAGCCACTAATTTTAGGTAAATTGATATCTAAAACAACTAAATCAAAGCTTTTTGTTTTTAAAAACTCCAAAGCCTCCTCTCCATCTCGAGCAGCATCAATATTATAGCCCCTTGGTTCTAACTTAGAAACATATATTTCAGTTAAAAAAGGATCATCTTCTACTATTAAAATTGATTTTAAATTTTCCATAAATTTAAATACTTAATATTTCCATATAACTAGATATTATTTTAGGTATAACAATAACTAAACCTAATAATGGCAAGACAATCATTGCCACGGTCATTATCATAGTAGCTAAAAAATACTTTCTAGTTTTTTCAACCGAACTATATATCGCATCTAACTTTTCTTCTATTTCTTTTTCCATATTAATATATTATCAATTATTTAAAATAAAAACAAGCGGGAAAGTAATTCCCGCTTGCTTCTATTAACTCTTTTAGTTGTTGTCCCTAGGAGTCATTGGTTTTGCTTCGTTAACGATAAGCTTTCTACCGTCAATTTCTTTTTCGTTGAACATGTCGATTGCTTTTTGAGCATCTTCATCATTTGTCATTTCAACGAAACCAAAACCTCTTGATCTTCCGGAAAACTTGTCAGTGATAACAGATGCAGTTTCTACTGCTCCTGCTTCTGAGAAAACCTCTTTCAATCTGTCAGCGTTTGTCTCGTAAGACAAGTTTCCTATATATAGCTTCTTGGCCATTTGATTTTTTGATAAACTTAATAAGCGACCTTTCGCCTGTTCCTTCCCCTTTTGCCAAAAAAGCTAACGAGGACACGGTCTCAGGACTATGAGGTCAGTATATGCTAAATTTAATATTTGTCAATGCTTGCAAACACGATTTTAATCTCAGTCTCTAATTCTTCTTCTAAGTCTTCTCTTTGTTGATCGTAAAGAGAAGCTAATTCTTTTTCGTAATTATCCCAATCCATATATTTTTCACTAAAAAACGCCCAGACGGCGATAGTTAAATTTAAAATCACAAGAATTACTATAGCAAAAATAAGAATAAAATCAAACCCCACTTTTTATCTCCATAATATCTCCATCTTGAACAACATATTCTTTTCCTTCCATTCTAATTAACCCTTTCTTTCTAGCTTCAGTCATATCTTTAATTTTAATAAATTCTTGATAGTTGATAACATCGGCTTTAATAAAAGCTCTTTCGAAATCAGTATGTATTACTCCGGCGGCCTCTGGAGCTAAGTAACCCCTTTTAATCTCCCAGGCTCTTACTTCGTCAGATCCAACAGTAAAAAATGTTATTAAATTAAGTAGCTCATAAGCTTTTTGAACTAATTGATCTATTCCCGATTCTTCCGACAAACCCAACTCTAATCTCTCGGCGGGACTAAAATTAGAAAATTCAAACTCATTTAAAATATCCATAACGATACAATCGTCAAATTCATCAACCTCTCCTTTCTTTCCGTTTAGCAAATATATTCTTGGTTTAATTGTAAGTAATTGATATGGTTTCAATAATTCTATATCTTCTTGTTCTAAATTAGAATCAATTAATACCTCTCCTTTTTCAAGAATACCTTTTGCTCTCAAAAAGACCTCCATTTCTTTTTTGGCCTCTTTCTTCTGAGCCCTTATTTCTTTTTCTAAAGAATTAATCCTTTTGTCTACCGTTTCTAAATCTTTAAATATTAACTCCGTATTTAAAAGCTCTATCTCTTTTTTAGGATTAACGCTATCTAAAACATTAGATATATTAGAGTCTTCAAAAGCTCTTAAAACATAGACGATCACATCTGTTTCTCTGATATTGGCTAAGAATCTATTGCCTAGCCCCTCGCCCCGGCTAGCACCCTCAACTAGACCTGCAATATCGGTAAACTGAACTGTGCAGTAAATAGTTTTCTTAGGATTAAATATTTTAACAAGTTCTAAAACCCTTTTGTCTTTGACCTCTACAATCCCTACATTAGGATCTATGGTACAAAAAGGATAATTTGCACAATCAACTTGCTTCTTTGTTAGTGTTTGAAATAGAGTAGACTTTCCAACATTAGGAAAGCCAACAATTCCGACTGATAATGCCATTATATTAAAGTATAATCTAGTATTTTACGCTCAATATCTCCACCTGCGACCTTGAATTTTACCCTACCTCCAAGAGAATACTTCTTTTTAGTTCGAGATCCAACAATAGAAAAGCTTTCTTTACTAAAGATATAGAAATCATCCCTCATTTCTTTAAGCTTAATCATACCTTCGGACTTAGTCTTAATGTCTTGAACATATATTCCCCATTCAGTAATGCCAGATATAATACCACTCCGCACTTCTCCCTTTTTAGTAATCATATATTCTGTTTGCTTGAGCGCTACAGATAATCTCTCAGCCGAAGCAGCCTCAATCTCTCGCTGAGACAACTTTTGACACATATCTTTATAAAATACAGTATCACTCTTGTTTGTTTGTCTTCCTTCAAGCTTCTTTTGCAGGGCTTTGTGAACTAAAAAATCGGCGTATCTTCTAATTGGAGATGTAAAGTGAGCGTAGTGTTTTAGGGCCATAGCGAAGTGCCCCTTATTGTCTATAGAATAAATTGCCTTAGGTAACGATCTCACAACAACTGATTTAACCAAGAATTCTTCGTCTGTGCCACTAATATTTTGTAATAATGAATTAAGATCTTTAGAAGATAAGTTATAGCTTTTAAAATCAAAGTTGTGTCCTAACTTTTTAAGAAATGATAAAAGCTCAGCTAATGAATCTTTGTCGGGCCTTTCATGAATTCGGTACATACACAAACCCTTACTATCCTTTCCTCCAACAAAAAGTGCGACTTCTCTATTAGCCAAAACCATAAGTTCTTCTATCAGCTTTTGTGAATCAATTCCTTTTTCAACAGAAATATTAATTGGAGTTCCTTTTGCATCAACCTCAACATGTACTTCATCATGGCCAATCTCTAAAGCCCCATTATTAATTCTACCCTTCCTCATCTTTTTAGTAATTCCTAGAATGTCTTGAAGTTCTTTAGTATAGGGGCTTTTAATCTTACCATCTATTACTCCTTGAGCCTCTTCGTAAGTAAACCTTTTATCAGAATTAATTACCGTTTTGCCAAACCAAGAATTTTTAACAACACCATCTTTTGATATATTAAACACTGCAGAGAATGTGAGCTTATCTTCGTTAGGATTTAAACTGCAAACATCGTTTGATAGCACTTCGGGAAGCATAGGAATAGTCCTGTCTACTAAGTAAACCGAGAAACCTCTTTTAATAGCTTCTTTATCAATTAAACCTCTTTCTTTAACCCAATGACTCACATCCGCTATATGAACTCCGATTTCAAATAAACCATCAGATAATCTCTTAAAAGATATAGCATCGTCAAAGTCTTTAGCATCGTCTGGATCAATTGTAAAAGTTAGCGTATCTCTAAAGTCTTTCCTTTTTTTTATTTCAGAAATTAAATCTTGATCGTGAGTCTTTTTAATTAATTCACTTTCTTTTTCTACTTCTCCAGGAAAACCAACATCAAATCCACGCTCAATAACAATTGACTCCATTTCAGTATCATTATCGCCCTTCTTTCCAATAATAGTTAATATCTTTCCTGTCGGATTCTTTCTAGGATCAGTCCACTTAATTATTTCTGCTAAAACTTTAATTCCATCCCTAGCTTCTTCGGGAGCATTGGGTATAAATATTGGAACATGCATCTTGTTATCATCGGTTGATACAAAAGCAAACTTGTCTTTAGGCTTTCGCTCAATAGTTCCAACAAACTTTTCTTTTTTGCGATTAATTATACGAACAACTTCTCCTCTTAATTTGTCCCCAGCAAGTTGAGGATAAACAAAAACCTCTACCTCGTCTCCGTTTAGGGCAGTGTTTAATAACTGAAAAGAGATATAGATATCTTCTTTTGACTGATCGCTCGAAAAGTAGCCAGAACCTAATGAGGTTATAGCTATTGTTCCTCTTAATTTTTTATAATTCTTTTTCATTTAGCAAGTGGAAGAGTAATATAGAAAACAGTTCCTGTCAAGTTCTTAAGTTCTGGATTGGGAGACTCAAAAGAAATAGTCCCTCCAAGATTGTCAACAATTGATTTTATAATATACAAATCAAGCCCGGTGCCATGAACATCTTTACTCTTATCTGATCTAAAAAACTTAGTAAATATTTTAGATCTATCCTCTAGCGATATTCCACAACCATCGTCCATTACTTTGATATAGGCATTATCGCCATCTTTTTCAATTTCTAGCCATACATTGCCACCTGGGTTTCCATATTTAATACCGTTATAAACTAAACCCTTAAAAATTACCTCCAACAACCGATCTTCTCCTTTTACTAAAAGTTTTTGGTTTTTGTAATTTTCGTGAATTTTTATGCTTTTGCCAAAAACTTGACACCTTAAATCTTCTATTGAATTTTTAGCAACGCTAACAATATTTACGTTCTTGGCATGAAAATCAAGCATTCCAAACTCTAATAAGGCAACATTAAAGAAAGTGTTAGAAATATTAGCCAAATTGTTATTAGCTTCGTATATCTTTCTAATATACTCTTTCTGCTTCTGAGTTAGTTTGCCTAACATATCGTCTAAGAACATGACCGAACACCACCTTATTACCGATATCGGGGTGCGTAATTGGTGAGTAGTATAAGACAAGAAATCTGATTTTAATCGATCAATTTCTTTAATTTCGGTAACATTTCTGCTTATTGTTAATACTGTTTTTACATTCTTATCTTTATCAAACTCGGGCAACAAGCGAACATGATAATATCTTTTATCTCCATCAACGATATGCTCAATATGAATTGATTTCTCTTTTCCATTTTTAAAAACATAATCCATGGCTGTCTCCCACTTTTGAGCCATATCTTTGGAAAGACCAATATCTTCTATGCTTTTCCAAAAAAGATAACTTGGACTCACCTTCCATTCTTTCTTAGCAATAGAATTAATGTATAGGCAACGCAAATCTTTATCAAACCGAGCCACAACATCGGTAGCATTCTCTACTAAGTTTTGGAACTCTTGCTCTTTTTGACGAAGAACTTCTTCTACTTTGGTTCTTCTTAAAATGTCACGCATGGTAACCAGGTAAGCCAAAGATTCGTTATAGCTTATAGTAGTAATATTAGCTTCCATAATAACCGTTCTGCCATACCTATTCTTAAAAGATATTTCATGTAACGACTGACCGTGATCATACTGATTTATTGCTTTAAACAACCCCTTAAAGGGAAGATCTTTGATGTTTCTATTTACTAATCCAAAATGTCTTTTACCAACAACATCAGCAAAAGCAGGATTAACATATTTTACAATCTCATTTTGAATAACTATTATTCCATCGCCAGACTTTTCTGAAAAATTACTATAATTTCTTCCTTGCTTCTTAATACTTTTAATCTTTTTTCTTAATCCAAAAGTGGACAGAAAAACAACAATCGCACCCAAAATACCCAACAAAAGAATAGTTTTATCGCTATTAATTGTGGCTGTAATAAAGGAAATAAACAGAAGAAATGATATTGCTCCACCCTCAATACTCCAAAGAGTATACATTAGAGAAACAAAGACTAATCCTAAAAATATTACTAAGCCAATATTTGTAGGATAGAAATAAGGAAAAGCCATTAAAATAATAGCAACTACTAAAGAAAGATAAGATAAATTCTTCTTTGAAAAAATGTTATTCATTTTTATTCTAATATTTTAACTGCATTGCGATATTTACAAAAATCGCAATCGTCCCCTGGTTCGGGCAGACTCTTAGAATTAAGACAATTATGAATTTCGTGAATTGTATTTTCAATCCAAGAATCATTACCCTCATAAGGGATTACTTTAATATCAAAATTCAAAGTATTATTAAACGCTTCGCGATCAGCATCTCCATTGCAGTACACAAAATATCCCGTATTAGATACTCTAAAGTTGTTCTGTCTAAAAAGCCATTGATAGACTTCCATTTGTCTCTTATAAGAATCTTGCCATTCGGCATCAATACTAACCTCGCCATTTTTAGAAGTTGCCTTATAATCCACAATAATTAATTCGCCCTTAGGGTCTACCCAAACATCATCTACTCCTCCAGTAATTACTAAGTTTGTTGGTTGGTGAAGATAAGTAATACCCCTTCTTAAAGAATCTCTCCATTCTTCCATTTTTTCGTGCTGAAAAGGAATTGCCTTTATTCCATATTCTTCCATTAAAGGATGTGGCGTTGATCTTTCTCGATGAGAATCAAACTCTTTTTTAAGTAAAGCATCAACAGCCGAATTAAGAGAAAACGGATATCCGGGAGGACGGCCAATACCAAGCGCTCGATCTAGATAGAAACATCTCGGACACTCTAGAAACAAATCTATCTTACTTCTACTGATACGAAATTGTTGGTTAGAGTCAGGAATATATTTATTACTAGCCCTATTTGGATTATAGTATTTTGACATACTTCCATTATAGCATTTTTAAAATTTTGTGCAAAGAAAAGTATTATCCAACGCAACGCTTTCCGTTAAGGCGCCGAGCGCCTTAATCTAGGCTCCTTTCCATTAAGGCGCCGGGCGCCTTAATCTAGGCTCCTTAAAATTAAGATTAATTAACTGTCAACTATTTTCCATAGCTTGAACACTATGTTTTATAGCTTGAACAGATTACTCAACCTTCTTATGAAGCCCCTTTACTACCTGCTCTGAGAGAAGCCTAAAATCCTTATCCATATCCACAACTTCGGGACTTACCCTAAGAGCCATTTGGTTAATGCCACGCAAAGATATGCCTTTTAGTGTCCGCACTCGAGAAAGTGCTACATAACCCATTCCCGGTTCAAAACATTTAGACAAATCCATTTCGGCAGTATCAATAGTCATTCCTTGACTCTTATGAATCGTAATCGCCCACGCTAAACGCAAGGGTAATTGAGTGATACTAGCTAATAATTTCCCAGATTCGTTTTCAATTCTCCAGTCCTCAGGCAAAACATGAATAAATCGTCCTTGGTTAGTGCGCACAACAGGGCATCCTTCGTTATCAAAGCTATCCACAACTCCAAAAGTGCCATTTACATAACCCTCTTCAAAATTATTTCTCAAAAACATCACAAATGCTCCCTTTTTAAGAATTAAAACTTCAGAGGCAAGGCAACTCTTGTAGAGTACATTTACTAGAGCAGTTGGCCCAGAACTATGCATATGAAATACAACCTCTTTATCATCTAATTTAGCAAGTTCCCTATCGTTTATTTTATCAGCATCAACATTATGAGTATATAGGTTGGTTCCTCCATTAGACCCCGATTTAATTCTTTGATTCAAAATCTCTATTATTTGATTATCAACACTATTAGTTCTAATGGCATTTAAAACCTTTATATAATCTTGATCTTGATGACGATACTGCTCTGTAAGGTAACACACATCTGGATTAAGTTCTCGCCAGGCACGCGAATGATAAGCAAACTGACCCATAGATTCTATTCCACTTCTATTTACAGGAGGGAGTTGAAAGAAGTCGCCACAAAGAATTACCTGTATTCCTCCAAAAGGATCCCAAGATCCACGAGTCTTGCGCATAATTTCTTCTACAATATTTATGCTCCCAGCAGAAAGCATAGAAATCTCATCGATAATTAATACATGTGAGTTACAAATACGCGATTTAACGTTCTTTTTGCGCATAATCTTTGATAAATCGTTCTTAGTAAGAGTATCCAAAATACCCATACCTGTCCATGAATGTATAGTCATACCATTTAAGTGTGTAGCGGCAACTCCAGTAGAGGCAGTAATCCCGACTGGCTTTTTCTCCTTTCTAAGAAATCTTATATATTCCTTAAGAACATAAGTCTTTCCACTTCCTGCGGGCCCAGTTAAAAAAACACTCCGTCCACTTTTTAAAATTTGTAACGCTTCTTCTTGAGTCATAAATTCTTTAAAACTTTACACAAAATATTTCCAATATTATTTGGAGAGTCTAAATGCTTATTGTTCACATCTATCCCAATAACATTTATATTATCTAAATTATGAAAAACTCCGCCACCAACAGCCTTCATACCCCATGGTTTGTTATCTCCAACTTCTAGACCATCTATTTCTTTAATTATCTTTTTAGCTACCTCCAAATTATTATGTATTATGCCAATGTCTTCTTTTCTTATTTCTCCACCATACTCAGGATAAAAAGAATGGATTTGGAATAAATAGACATTATCAAATTTCTCTAAAAGAGATTGAGATAGATCCTTAACGTATGAATAATAAGGTTTTACATATTCGTTCCATCTTAGAGCCTCATCGGCATCTAAGTTTCCAGGTATAGGAATTAGGTTATCGTCAAGCAAAAGCTCCGTTTTAAGAGCTGGCGCATGGTGCTTATTATTATAATTTGAAGAACCAATATTCCTATTAGCATCAATAAACAATCTAGAGAAGAGAGGATAAATTAAACTACTGGGTATTTTTTTATTTAAGAATATTGCTAAATCCAATGCTCCGGGGTCAAAAAGATCTTTAGCCCTTTCTAATTGATTCTTGGTTAATCCTAAATTATCATATTCTGGCGGTATAGAGCTAGATGCATGCTCGCAAGTAAATATTATAGGTGAATTAATGTTTTTAAAAGATTCAAAATACCTCATATTTAATACTATATAATAAAAGGCGAAAGTTTTAAATACCTCTCGCCTTGTCTATCGCTTCACTATATGAATCAGCCACAACCACAATGTAGCAATAACCACTATTGAGACACCCAGGCACAATTGGTATAATATCATCTTTCAACTTTAAGTCTTTAAAGCTTCTAGCGCTTGTCTCCAGACGATGAAAAATGCAGGTCCTATTACCCATTGCCTTCTGAATCTCTCTAATATATGTTGAAAAAGTTATCCTAGAATTACACTCCAAAACATAATTACCATTGCTATTTTTGGCACAGTCAAAGTTAACAATTCCAGTAATAGTAGGATTCTCTTTAACCATGATTTTTAAAAAAGCGTTGAGAACACTATCCATCCAACATTGGTCTTGTTTTGTAATATTAGGCATATCTCCCAAGACAGAACCCGTGTGGGAAACAAATTTTCCGCTACGCGGACAATGTTGTTCAGTGTACCACTTATCAGCAACAACACCCTTCTTAATTCGAGCGACTACAGACATTGGCGTATGCTCACCTAAAGACTCTTCGATAATAGTGTCTTTGGGAATTTTACCATGCAAAGAACGATACTCATCAATAACACCAGGCCCACTACCAAATACCATTCCTTGCCCCGAAGCCCAAAGTGGTGGCTTTACCACAACCTCGGAGAATCTTTTAGTAATGCCTAAATCAATATTACCATTCTCAATAATACTAAATACTGGGAACAAGTAATCAAGATTGTTTTTAATAGCCACCCTTCTTAAGTTGCTCTTATTATTCCACCTATCAGCAAAACGACAGGGCAAAGAAACAGTGTCCGACCAATCTAGGCCTAGAGATTTGATAAAGTTACTCTCTATGTCTCCACGAGTACAAAAGAATTCAATCTTGTGACCCTCTGAAGCTAAAGAGAATATCTCTCTTTTTAATGCCTTGTCCTTTAATATTGAATGATAAATATCTCCATTGGGAGCGCTAACAAACAATAGCTCTTCGGGTCCCAGACCAATAGAATTGTAATACTCAAGTGCATCTAACAACGATTCTTTGTTGCCACAATCGGCAACTATAGTAATCCCGCCAACATCAGTCATGGCACGAGTACTGTAGGCCTCTATTCCAGGAAACGAAAACCCGGGAAGAGCCATAATTGGATTATGTATTCTAATCATATAGCATCACCTTGTTAAAGAACTATACCGACCTCGTTTAGAAGCCGATTCTTTTACTCTAAAAAACAAAAGAATCGACCGCCAAACAAAAAGAGCCCCGTATTCGCGGGGCCCTTCTGGTTTTATTATCTACACCAAACAAGCACCGCGAATATCGGGGCTAAAAAAGAATTTGTTTTGTATGGTAATAATCATTATGGTTAATTATATCCAAATTATTCTATATGTCAACAATAAGTCTTGTCCAACGCAACGATAGCTTGAATTTCATGCTCATCTTCCATAATTAAGGAGCTAAGCTCCTTAATCCGACATCCTTAATACAATGCTCATTACTGGATTAGAAAATACTTAATCTAGGGTCCAGAAAGGAGAAGTAGTTTAGCTAGAAAAATACCCCAATCACTTTGATGTTACTTCTCCAAATCTAAATAATGATCAATGCGAATTTTATCTATAAAATCTGACACATGGCTAACTATTATCATTGCCCCATCATATTTATTTAATGCTTCTGCAATAACATTAATGTGGCGAAAGTTTATATGATTTGTAGGTTCGTCCAAGATAAGAAGCCCGGGCTCTTGCAAAACAAGCCTTGCAAATGAAAGGAGTCCTTTTTGGCCCTCTGATAACTCTTCAATCTTTGAATTAATCACATCGCCTGTGATAAGGAAACCGGCCGCTATTTTTCTCATTTCAGCTTCTGTATGTTTTTGAGAAGCCATTAAAAGAGATTTATATACTGTATCTTTAAAATTCAAGTTTGAAAAATCCTGGCGATAATATCCAATATTCACACCAGAAGCTATTCTAGTTCCCTCGGCTTCGTTTTTTGCAATAGATTCCAAAAGAGTGCTTTTCCCAATACCATTAGGACCCCGAAGTAAAAGGTGCTCGTTTCTTCTAATCTCTACATTCGTCTTTTTTTGTACTAACTTGTTGTTTTTTAGAATCTTAAAACTAGAGATATTAACTATTTCCCCTTTAATGTCTTTTTGCGAAGAAATAACAAAAGGATGAATTGTCTTATCCTCCCTCTTTAGTCCAACAATGCTTTCTTCGGCATCTTGTGCCTTTTCTCTCATTTTCTTAGCGACAAGACGCATATTACCTCCTTTCTTAGCAAAGAAGTTGGCTTTCTCTTTATTCTCTATTATCTCCTTTTTTAGTTGAGCGTTCTTGCTTTTTTCTTTTTCTTGACGGGCGATTATTTGGTCTCTTACATCGAAATAGTTTCCCCTATATTGATCTATCTTTCTGGTAAAAATGTCCAAATACAAAACTCCGTCTGTAAAACTATTTAGTAAATTGGTATCGTGAGAGATAACAATGCAAGTTTTATTGTAATCAATTAAAAACTTTGTAAGATGTTCTATCCCCGCTCTGTCTAGGTTATTAGTTGGTTCGTCTAATAAAAGCAAGTCTGGGTTTTGAATAAGAGCAGAGGCAAGAAGTAATCTTGATTGTTGTCCGCCAGAAAAAGAACCAATAACTTTATCATGCGGTGCTTCAAAGTTAACCGCTTCTAGCACCTCATCTATCTTAGGGTCAATATTATAAATCTTTTTTATAGAGCAGTTTGACATTGCTTTCTCAAAAAATTCTTTAACAGTAAGCTTTAATTCTTCTTGTGGGATTACTTGACGAGAGATAGCAATTGAAAGATTGCTTGCAATATTTACAACACCGTCTTCTGGCTCATTTTCTTTAGTGATTAATTTGAATATAGTGCTCTTACCCGCTCCATTTTGTCCCATAATAGTTGTTTTTGTTCCTCGGCGTATAGAAAAATCAACCTCATCTAATATAGGCTTATTCCCTGAATATTCAAATGATACCTTTTTGAAACTAAGAATTGATTCGTTTCCAGTCATGCTTGAGAGAATACCATGATTTGGGGAAAATGGGAAGGTGCCTTAAACAGATTAACTCCAGATGAGGAGTTAATCAAGGTGCAAAATATGTGTGCCTAAAAAACTAATTAGCGAAAGACCTAAATAGCCAGCCGAAAAGACTAAACTTTCTTTGCTCAGGAATTAAAGATTCTTCTATTTGCAAATTAGCTTGTTCTAAGACTTGAATCTGTTCAGCTAATTGTTGCTGGTCACTCTGATTTGTAATTTGATTTTTAATCTGATTTAATTGCTCAATTTGCTCTCTATTTTGC
This sequence comes from Minisyncoccota bacterium, assembly GCA_028701035.1. Taxonomy (GTDB): domain Bacteria; phylum Patescibacteriota; class Minisyncoccia; order Minisyncoccales; family CSSED10-335; genus MWBX01. Next base: position 48,382 of record JAQVRO010000002.1, on the reverse strand, counting down.
TCTAGAATACCATTGGCATTATTTATCTCATTATAATCGGGGCCAATAAAAAACCTAAGAATACGACTTCTGCTCTGGATTCTCTCTAAGTTAGCATCTACTTTTTCTTGATTTTGATTTTGACTTTGAGCAATAACTCTGATTTGTTGACCTAAATTACTATTCCTCTCTGCAACATTCAACATTTCTTGAACAGCATTAGCAACCCGACTTCTTCTTTGTGTTGCATCCTGACTATCTAGCTCTGGCTGTTCTGCTTGATTGGTCTCAATTCTGACAAGGTCGTTGTGTTGAGGGCCTTGCTCATCAATTCTCACTATGTCTTGCGATCTTTGTTGCTCTCTCTCTTGTTCTCTTTCCTGCATTGGAACTTCTGGACTAATCCAAGTACTTGTTCCAACTTGATCCTTTCTATTAACTTGTCCTTCACCCTGATTTCCTTGAACCTGGTCAACAACCTCGTTTTGTGGTGATGGACGATCCTCCATAACCACCCCTTTATTACCACTACTTTGATTCATAGCTTCAACGCTACCAATAAAAGAAAAAGATAGCACCAACACACTAACTAAAAATATTTTGTTTTTCATAATTTCTTTTTAATTTACTAAAATACCTAGACCTTTTCCTGTGGCTATTATATCAAATTAAAATCAGAAAGCAAATCTTAGAACTACTACAACTACTTGAATGATATAATCTGGTAACCATACTTCTCAACCTCTTCTTTTGACCAAAATGTAAAATCTTTGGTTTTGGCAACATAAGTAACTTCCTTCTCAATAACTCTACCTGTAAGGTCTTTAGTAATAGGATCCCACTCTTGCAGAACTAAGATATCGCCTTCAATACAATCCCAATCTGCGAGACGCACCTCATAGTTCTTTTTACCATCTAAAATCTTTTGAAAATATTCTGACCAAACTTTCTTTTTATGTTTCATAAATTATTTTTTATTAATTCTCTCTTAACTCTACGACTTTTATTCAATAATTATTACCTCGCCATCTCGCAAGGGCTTAAATGGAATTTTATTATTTTTCATATATTCAACAGCTTCGTCTACTTTTTCCGATTCAAAATGATCAGATTTATAGTGAGGTAATATTGTATAATCTAAAAGGTCGACTCCATCCCAAATAATCTCTTCTTGATTGGTATATGGATTAACTTTTGGATCATCTATCAAATCTATACCTTTTAATGTTGGAGCCAAAACACAGACTCCTGCACTATATCCACCATAAATGATACCTTCTTTTTTAAATAAGTCTTTTAAGATTTCATCGAACCCGCTCAATTTCATGGCTTGCCTTAGAACAAAACAATTTCCTCCGCGAACCCAAATTACATCAAATCCAGAGATTTTCTTCTCTAATTCGTCTTTCTTGCTAAAATAATCTCTTAAATCTATTTTTTCTATATCACTTAGTCCAACTATATTTAATTGATCAATGTCAGCTTGTTCGCTCTGTTTTCTTCTTTCTGAATCATCGGAAAAATCAAGTGCATTTGAAATATATGCTGTTCTTTTATTACTCAAAGAAATCATAGCTTTGAGCTTTTCAATTTCGTTACCAAGTTTGTAAGAAGATAGGTAAAATTTCATATATTTATTCTTTAATTGATAATAAATCAAAAGACTTAATCCAGCTATCAATATCTCCTGTCCACAAATCCTTAGCGCTTTTTATCTTTGGCTCAAGATCTGGATAACCATTATTAATCTTACCATGCAATGCGGTAAAGCCAGGGGTTTGTTGCACAACAACATTAAATATTTCAGCTATTTCCCAGAAGGGGCCACTTTCCGTATCTTGTTTTTTGAATATGTCAAAATGTTTTGCTAAACAATAATCGTAGAATATGAAATGAAGCATTTCGTGAGAAATAGTAAAAATCATATTTTGATCGTTATCATCTACAAAAACAAAAAATGTTTTATCATTTAAAAATCTTGGACAAAAATCAAATATTGATAAGTATGCAATGTATTTCCCTTTTGGCCATGGATAGTCTTTGAATATTTTACCAATCTCGTCAAAGAATTGACTATGCTTCTTATCGTACAGAACCTCAATCTCTTTTTTCCTTTTCTCAATCCTATTCTTTTGTTGCTTGTAATAACAGTTAATATAGTTAAGTAAAAAATCTCTCTTTTTACTAACAATCTCCATCTCTTTTAATCCGCTATGATGCTTTAATGCCCCATTATTCCAAAAATTAGCTCCTGCTTGGTTTGGATTATTATAAAACTCCCAGGCAAGATTAAAATCAAGCTCTTGGTTAAATTCAAATTTAATTTTTGGTATTTTCATTTCTTAATAATTTCAATACTTCGAACCATGCCAAACCAACAAGAACAGCTAGGCCAATCCACAAAAAATCTTTTATGCCAAGAGGGGCAAGACGAAACAGATCGGCAAAGAATGGCACATACAAAACTACAAACAAAGATAACATTGCTCCAATGATAACCGCAAACAAGACTTTATTAGCAGACACAATTATTTGGTAAATATTTTTACTCCAAGATAAGTTAATAACAATGAGCATTAAGTTTGCCAAGACAAGCGAAACGAAAACAAAAGAACGAACTTCGGCTTCACTTTTACCGGAGTTGCTAACAAACAAAAACAAAACAAATGTTGCTATCAAAACACCTAAACCCTGTAGAAGACTCAACAATACGGTTTTAAAGTTAAACATCGGTTGATCTATATCCCTAGGCGGTTTTTTCATAATATCATCGTCTTCTTTTTCAGACTCAAAAACAGTTGAGCAAGCCGGATCAATAATCAGCTCCAAGAAAGCAATGTGTGCTGGAAGCAACATTGCTGGCATATTGAAAACTAATGGTAATATAGACATCCCGGCAATCGGTATATGAACAGATAAGATATAGCCCATAGCTCTTTTTAAATTCCCATAAATCCTCCGCCCTAAACGCACCGCCACTACAATTGATGAAAAATCATCATTTAACAACACTAACGATGAAGCTTCTCTAGCCACATCAGTTCCCCTCTCTCCCATAGCCACACCAATATGAGCAGACTTTAGGGCTGGTGCATCATTAACACCATCACCTGTCATAGCCACAACTTCGTTATTAGCTTTTAGGGCTTTAACGATTAATAATTTCTGCTCTGGAATAACTCTAGCAAAGATATTAACAGTTTTAATTTTTTCTTGAAGCTCAAACTGACTTAATTTTTCCAAGTCTTCGCCAGTCAAATACTGTTCGGTGTTTTTGATACCAATTTTTTCAGCAATAAATTGAGCAGTGCCGGGATAATCTCCGGTTATCATTATTACTCTCATGCCTGCCTCGTAAGCCTCTTTAATTGCATCCGGAGCTGTTTTTCTAATTGGATCAATAAATCCAAGTAATCCAATAAAATCAAAGTCGAAATCGTGATGATTGTCTGGCAATATCTCCAAAGTAGAATTTGCTCTAGCAACACCCAAAACTCGCAAACCCTTGTCCGACATTTCTTGAACTTTTTGCAGAATTTGTTGTCTTTGATTTTCATTGACATGACATAAATCTAATATTGCCTCTGGAGCACCCTTTGAGGCGACAACTAATTCTGTACTATTTAACCGCCATGCATGAGACAGGGCCAAGAGCTCTTTGGAAAGAGGATACTCTTTTATTAAATCAAAATGATCTTTAGTGAAATCTTTAAGGTATAGCTCCCCCATTTTATTCAATTCTTTCTCAATCGGATCAAATGGGTCTTTCTGACTAGCTAGAACCCCACACTCAAGTAAAGTTCTAAATTTTTCTGATAATTTTTCCGGTTTAGTGTCATCCAACTCACAAAAAGAATCGTCCACATAGAGATTACTCAATTCCATTTTATTCATCGTCAAGGTACCTGTTTTGTCTGCACAAAGCACAGTTGCCGCACCCAAAGTTTCTATAGCATCTGAGCGCCTTGTCAATACTTTGTTTTTTGAGATTCTCCAAGCTCCTAGTGTTAAAAATATTAAAAGCACAATAGGAAATTCTTCTGGAAGCATAGCCATGCTCAAAGTAAGGCCGGATAGCAACCCCCCGATAACATCGCCCTTGGTAAAGATGTAAATTATTACCACCAAGGCACACAAAATAAGTCCGATAACTGCCACTGCACGCACAATCTTTGCGGTTTCCTTTTTTAATAAAGTGTCTTCATCTTTGATTCCTTCTAGACTTTTTCCGATTTTACCAATTTCGGTATTGATTCCAGTATAATTAACCCGAGCCACACCACGCCCACTTGTAACCAATGAGCCAGAATATACGAAGGGTAAGTCGTCTCCACCCGGTCTTTGACTATTCATTTTTTCGTCCCATTCCACCTTTCTCACCGGCATTGATTCCCCAGTTAAAAGAGATTCATCCACAAAAAGATTCTGGCACGATAAAATAACTGCATCGGCTGGAATTCTATCTCCTTCTTGGATAATAACAATGTCATTTCTAACTACCTCGCGACCAGCAATTCTTATTTGCTCGCCATCACGAATAACCAAGGCTCGAGGACTAGATAGATCTCTTAGGGCTTCGAGTGTTTTCTCGGTTTTTCTCTCTTGATAAAAAGTTATGCCAATGACTACAAACACAAAAGAAAGTAACATTAGAGCATCCCTAGGCTCTCCCATCGCAAGATAAATTGCCCCACCAGCAAGAAGCAAGATAAGCATCGGCTCAGACAAAACCCTTATTAAAATAGAAAACCAACTCTGCTTTTTTTGAGAAGGTAATTCATTGAATCCGTCAGCCATTAAAGTTTTCTTTGCCTCCTTCTGAGAAAGGCCTTGAAAACTATTTATATTATAAATGCTTTCGGTCATGTTTTTATCAACTTTGAGTAATTATTAATAATTTGCCTTTCTTCTTTTTCGATATTAACGATATAAAATTATAAATTGACTGTGTTTTTTTTAGACGAAAATCCTGAAAACTAATTTGAACTCGGCGGGGCAATTTATTTTATTATATTTATAAAATCAATGATTCTCTGTTTATTTTCGTTGGTTTGATCTGATTTGAAAAAAATGAGCCAAATGTATATAAAAGCCCCATTCCGATTGAAATACTTCCTAAAATTCCAGCGGGACTTGATAAGCTATTATCTTTATTCAAAAGTAAAAACCCAAAAAGAAGTGTCAAAAATAACACTAGCACCGATTGTAATTCTATTTTTTTAACAAGTTCTGTCCACATATTATTCAAAAGTGTTATTTACAACATTCAAAAATCCATTTTCATCGGCAAGATATTGTCTAAATTCTCTTAATAATTTAGATATATCTTTTGGCTCAAATTCTCCGTTTTGGAAAATATCAATATCAAAAAGAATTCCAGATGTCTTATTCTCATCATTCTTAATCACAGGTTGAAGCATCAAATTCGCGTTAAAATCTTTGCCTGTTTTTATATCTAACCTTACGACTGTCGGTTTAGTGTCCTTGATTACCGTGAATTTTTTTAGATATTCGTCTTGTTTTTCTTTATTCAAAAATTCATGAACAAAATAATTCCGCCAGCCAATTCGGCTTATTTTTTCAACTTCCAATATTTTTAGAATATTTTCGCTTTCCTTTGCAAAAAGGGTAGAGATGGAATCTAACGAATCTATCTCGCTAAATTTTGCCCATATCACTTGGGCAGTAATTTTTAACTCATCAATTTTATCTTTCGGTTGCTCAATAACCAATCCATTAAGCCCCATTTGAAATTGAGGTGCAGAATTATTTTTATGATAAGCATTCACAATTTCACCAGCCCTATCAACATATTTAAAACCCTTAATCGTATTGATTTGCATAAACGATTCAGGATTTTTAAGTTTATTTAATTTTTGAATTGCTTTGCTCATATTGCGTTTTCTGATTTAAAATTTTCCAAAATTGCTTTTGCTACTGCGTTTGATAAAAATGTTGGAACAGCATTTCCAATTTGTAAATTTCTATCACCTCGTGAACCAAAAAATCTATAATCATCTGGAAAACATTGAATTCTCGCACCCTCTCTTGTTGTCAGTGGTCTAGGTGCTTTTGGATGAATACAACGAGATGATGACGGTGTGCTTAGATTTCTTGTTATAGTTGTTGCTGGTCGCTTCCACCAAAGACGACAATATGTATTTTTAAAACCTGATGTTGGGCGTAATTCTTCTGGCAAATCTTCTGGTGTTCCTCCGTCTGGCAATAGCTCCATTATTTTGACCAAATTTTCATTGTTGTTTGGCGAATTATGATCCATTAGTTTTGTCGGTGCGTTTTTACGCATAAACTTTTGAAAATCATTTTGTGGTTTAGAAGAATATTCAAAACTTTCTTCATTTGATTTAATGAAAGGCAAATCACTTATTGCTTCTTCAAGTGTTAAATATGGTTTGAGTTTTTTGTTAAACAAATCAGGTTTTTCCTCTGGATTATAATGAGTTGGTTCTGGGTATTCAAAATCAGTTTTAAGTTTTGAGCCAATAATTACAACCCTTTCTCTTACCTGGGGTGCACCATAATCAGCGGCATTCAAAAGTTTATACTGAACTTTATATCCAAGAGATTCAAAAAGTGAAATAATTGTTTTTAATAATTCGCCACCTTGCATTGATAAAAGACCTTTAACATTTTCAAAGAGAAAAAGTTTTGGATTAAATTCTTTTAAAACACGATAGTATTCTTGAAATAATTTACCTCGTGGGTCGTCAATCAATCTTTTTCCAACTGTGGAATAAGCCTGACAAGGCGGTCCACCGACGATAATATCAATCTCGCTCGCCTTGATTCCTAAATCTTTTTCAACTTTTTCTGCATTAAAATCTTTGATGTCCTCCGCATAGACTTTTGCTGTTGGATGATTCAATGAGTATGCTTTTGCCATATTTGGCAAAATCTCATTAGCGGCGACAATTTCAAAATTATCGTCATGGGCGAAGCCATAACTCAAACCACCCACACCAGAAAACAAATCTATAACTTTTAATTTTTTGGCTTTACTCATAAAAAAATCTAATCAAAATTAATTTCCTTATACTTAACTGGGCTTTCTGTAATCTTCCAAATAAAATAATTTTGATCAATATTGAAAACTGTTTGTCCCTCCATTTGTTGTCTTGTAATCCAATTAACGCTATCGTCCTCAATTTCATCTAGCTTAATAAAAGCAACCTGACCATTATATAAGTCAAAATGAATTGCCAGAGTGTGAAAACCCAAATCACGAAAAACTCGTTTTGCTTCCAATACTTTATGTTGCTTTATGTCATTTATTCCAGTAAAACCAGACTGCATTTCAATTCTTACTTTTTCTTTTCCGTTTAATTTAATTTCTAAATCTGCTTTTGGTGTTCTTTTAAATGTTTCTATATTCTTTAAATCGTCGTCGCCAATTAAATCTATACTTGAAGTATCAACTTCAAAAACTAAACCAAGTGCTTTCAAAAAATAATTTGATAAAACATAACCTCTCATCCATGAGTAATAAACCTGTTCTGGTCGTCTGCCTTGATTATTTAAAACCGGCAAAATATTATTTGCCTTCATGATTTCAAAAGTTCGGTCAATATGTTCTTTTTTGAAAGCAATAGAATCGTCGATTTTTATTTCTTTGGCGACGACATCATTGATTTTATCAATGATGTTATAAAGTCTTTCATTTAATAATCCAATATAATTCAAATCAACGGTCGGCGTAATATCTTTCGCACCAAAAAAGTTTTTAACATCTGCTTGGTTTGAAAAACCAAGTTTTTGTCTGTATTGACGGAAATATTCAGCTGTAATTGTAATTTGTCTAGCCATAGTTTTATTTTATTAAATCCTCAATCGAAACGCCAAGAGCGTCCGCTATTTTTTTGACTGTATCAATAGTTAGTATATAAATTATTCACAATTTAGTCAAACAAAGAATTTCCAACTCGCTAGGCAAAAAACTCCGATTTCTCGGAGTTTTTGCAAAAAGTACAATTTGGCGGAGGGAGTGGGATTCGAACCCACGGGCCTCTTACAAAGCATGGCTTTCCAAGCCATTAGAATAAACCACTATCTGATCCCTCCAAACTATTTTGGCAACATTGATATTGCCTGAGATATTTTAGGGTGACTTACCAAAAACTTTATATTAAAAAGCTTGAGGATTATTAAAAAATCTACTATCTCTTCTCGCATTGTCTTGGGGCCAATAAATATCTCTAAGGCTTCTCCTGCAAGATTCTTGTAATAATTATTTAAAATCTCCCAGTCACCTCTTTGTTTTAAGTAATTAATAATCTGCTTAAACTCACCTCTATCTAACCATACTCCATTACAAATTATACAGATATCTACCTTAATCCCCGAATCGGCATACTCTACCTCATACAAGGGAAGACGGTCTATTGGACATAACTTACCGCCCTTAGCAATCTTAAACTTAGAATCATCGGACCATAAATCAACATCAAGCCATTTAATATTTTCATCGGCCTTATCTTTGGCCAATCTAAGCTCATCTTTGTCAAACCACAAACCAAAACACTTAGGGCAATAATCCACCTCTACATTGTATAGCAGTGCTCGCTCCATCTTTTCCTTACAAGAAAAACATTGTTTCATAGGCTCATTTCTTTTAATTTTGATATCCTCTCTTCGGCAGGAGGGTGAGTCATAAACATTTTACTTAGCCAGCTAGCAGTTTCTTTTCCTCTAAAAGGATTGGATATGAACATATGGGCTGTGGCATTACTAGCTTTAGTCATCGGATGAGGGTCTTTGGATATTTTCTCTAATGCCCGAGCAAGTCCATCGGGATATCTTGTAAGTAAAGCTCCTGAAGAATCTGCTAAGAACTCTCTTTTGCGAGATATCGCCAACTTCATTAATTGAGCCATAAGTGGTGCCAATATCGCCAAAATCAAAGCAATAATTATCATAGGTCCTTTGTTTTTGTTATCTCCATCACTAAAGAAAGCAATTCTAAAGAACATATCTGTCATAATTACCACCATACCAACTAATACTACAACCACTGTGGATAGTAAAATGTCGCGATTGCCAATATGAGCTAATTCGTGAGCCAACACTCCTTCTAGCTCTGCTTTTTCTAAGATATTTAATAACCCTTCGGTTACTACTATTACTCCATGCTCCGGATCGCGACCAGTAGCAAAAGCATTTGGTTGCATTTCGTTCATAATATATATCTTGGGCATAGGTAATCCAGCAGTAATGGATAAATTCTCTACTAAGCGATAAAGCTCTGGGTTGTCTTCTTTTTTTACTGGCCTTGCCTTAACCATACTTAAAACTATCTTATCTGAATACCAGTAAGAAGCGATGTTTAGTATTATTGCAAAAACAACTGCCACCCAAAGAATAGCTTGAGTTTCTAGAAAGTAGGACATCACCCATCCAAGACTAATTATGAAAACAAAGAAGAATAATAGATAAGCCCAAGTCTTTCTGGTATTTGATTCAACTTGAGTATAAAGATTTGCCATAAAAAATTAAAAACTAACTTTTACTGGCTCTTTTTCTTTTGGATCTTCTATTTCGAAGAAGTCTCTTTTTGTAAATCCAAGAGATCCAGCAATAATATTAGAAGGGAATACTTGAACTTTGATATTAAGATCTCTAACATTAGAGTTATAAAATCTTCTAGATGCTTGAATTTTGTCTTCGGTATCTCTTAATTCTCTTTGAAGCTCAATAAAATTGTCAGATGCCTTTAGCTGAGGATAATTTTCAGAAACAGCAAAAAGAGTTTTTAATGTTCCCGAAAGCATATTCTCACTCTCGGCCATCTTCTTAGGATCGCCTAATTGCTCAGCAGACATTGCTGCTGTTCTTGCCTTAGTAACATTTTCAAAGACGCTTTTTTCGTGAGCTGCATATCCCTTTACTGTTTCTATTAAATTAGGAATAAGATCGTATCTTCTTTTTAATTGGACATCAATATCGGACCATGCCTCGTCGGTTCTATTCCTTAAAACTACAAGACTGTTGTAAATCAATACAACAACTAAAGCTAATACCACAATAAATCCCAAAACAATATATATTATATCCATATTTTTATTTTAAATTAATAATCGACTAACTAACTTAATAATATAACATTAATCACATTTTAGCAAGAGCTTAAAGAGGGTTAATTTTTCCCTCTTTTTTTGAAGATTATTTGGATTTCTTCTGGATTCACCTCCTCTAAGAAATCCTTGCAGATGTTCATCAGATCACCATCGGTAACAAAACCTAAGTTTTGTATAAAAGTATCGTTGAGCTTAACATAAGCTGTTGGAGCCAATCTTAAGATTGCATTCTCCATTGTTCTAATATAAGCCTCTAAGAGATCGTGGCATTCTCTACAAAGATAGAAAACGCACTGATTCTCTCCAAATACTGCTCTCTTTTTAAGATGGTGTGCCGTTAGACGGATATTATCCCTTCCACATATAGGGCATGTCCCGATTGAGAAACCATTGCCATTATTATGACCATTGTTCCCATTAGGTTTAACTTCTCGAGACCTCGACCCATTTCTTTTTCCCAATGTCAACAACTCCTTTGAAATGTACTAAGGCAACCCTAACATATTTTTTGTAAAAATTCAAAAGCGCCCCCGATTAGGGAGCGCTTTGATTATTACCATTCTAATATCCCATGCCGGACATACCACCCATTCCAGGCATTCCTGCGGGCATATCGTTGTCTTTCTTCTCTTCTGGTTTATCGGTAATAGCACACTCAGTTGTTAGGAGCATAGCTGCGGCTGAAGCAGCATTTTCTAACGCTACTCTTACAACCTTTTTGGGATCAATAATTCCCGACTTTACCAAATCTTCATACTTCATACTAGAAGCATTAAATCCAAAAGACCCTTCGCCTTCTTTAACCTTTTGAACGACAACCGAACCGTCTATAGCTGCATTTTCAGCAATTTGTCTTAGTGGAGCCTCTAGAGCTCGCCTTAATATCTTAAGACCAGTCTTTTCATCGTCTTCTAAAACCTCAACATTATCCAAAACTTTAACTGCTCTAATTAATGCAACACCACCACCAGGAACAACACCCTCTTCTATTGCTGCCCTAGTAGCAGCTAGAGCATCTTCGGCTTTGTGTTGTCTGGCCTTTTGCTCAACCTCGCTTAAAGCGCCTACTTTAATTACAGCAACACCACCAGACAATTTAGCAATCCTTTCTTGGATCTTTTCTCTATCGTATTCTGAGTCAGTGTTTTCCATTATATTCTTAAGCTGTGTTGCTCTAGCTTCGATATCTTCCTTTTTACCACGACCTTCTACGAAAGTAGTATTATCTTTAGTAGAAACAACTTTTCTAGCCGAACCAAGAGATTCTAATTCAACATCTTCTAGCTTCATCCCAACCTCTTCTGCTATTACTTTACCTCCACAAACAATAGCTACATCTTGTAGCATGTCTTTTTTAGCATCACCGAATCCAGGAGCCTTAACTGCTAAAACATTTAAAACACCTCTTAATTTATTGACTACTAGAGTAGCTAAAGCGTCTCCATCTACATCCTCTGCAATAATCACCAATTCTTTTCTTCCAGTTTTAGCAATCTTTTCTAAAATAGGAACAATTTCTTGAATTGAAGATATCTTTTTATCGGTTATTAAAATATATGGATCTTCAAGTTCGGCTTCCATTTTATCAGCGTTAGTAATCATATATGGAGAAACATATCCACGATCAAACTGCAACCCTTTTACTATTTCTTTTTGTAATCCAAATGTTTGAGATTCTTCGATCGTAACAGCGCCATCTTTACCAACTTCGTCGATAACCTCAGCTATCATATTACCCATTTCAGAATCTTCGGCTGAAATTGTGGCAACTTGAGCTATTTCTGATTTTTCTGAAACTGGCTTAGACATCCTACTAAGCTCTTCTACGATACTCTTAGTTCCTTTTTCAATTCCCCTTTTAAGGGCTAAAGGATTTGCTCCTGCAGTAACGTTTTTAAGACCTTCGCTAATAATCGCACGGGCTAATAGTGTTGCTGTTGTTGTCCCGTCACCAGCTGCATCGTTGGCCTTTGAGGCAACATCTTTTACAATCTCGGCTCCTAGATTTTCCATCTTATCTTCCAATTCAATCTCTTTAGCAATAGTTACTCCATCGTTAGTAATCATGGGAGAGCCGTAGCCCTTATCAATAATTACATTGCGTCCTTTAGGACCAATTGTTGTTTTGACTGCATCGGCTAACTTATCAACACCGATTTTTAATTTTTTTCTAGCTTCTTCGTTATAGCTAATTATTTTTGACATATTTTTTTAAATTACTCTTCAATAATTGCCAAAATATCGTCTTGCTTGGCAATGAGATAGTTCTTATCTTCGACTTTAATTTCGTTAGGACCATATTTAGTAAAAAGAACTTTTTGGCCTTCTTTAACCTCCATTGTTATTAAATTGCCAGAAGAATCTCTTTTACCTGGCCCAACTGCAATAACCTTGCCTTCTTCTGAGCGATCTTGATCGGCAGTTTTGGGAAGAATGATTCCACCTTTAGTCTGCTCTGATTGCTCAATAGGCTCGATTAATATATTATCCATTAATGGTTTTATTTTCATATTTTATTTTATTATTAATTTAGCAAACACGACCTTTGAGTGCTAACTCCATTCTATACAAAATTAAAATGATGTCAAGAGCTTGTATTTTTTCTATTTTCTAGTAGAATTGAAACATGAAATCGAAAGGATTTACTTTAATAGAGTTATTAGTCGTTATCTCAATCATCGGAATTCTTGCAGCAACCATGATTAGTTTCTATGGTATGAGAGAAGATGCACGAGATTCTAGAATAATTAATGCACTAGGTCAGGCAGGTAATGTTGCCAACACTGTTGGCGTTATGAGTGGTAGTTATGCTAGTGCTTGTGAGAGTGCAACCGAATTTAATAATGTTGAAAAGCTAGATCTCATTGGTGAAGACATAATAGATGCTGGTGGAGTTTTAACTTGTCAGGCAAATACTGATAGTTATTGCTTTTCTTCAAGTTTAATAACCGACACTAACAAACATTACTGCGTTACCAGAACAAAATCAGGATACGCTAGTAGTAAATGTGAGAGTATGACTTGCACCTTTGACTAAACCTCGATAATAACCGGAAGGACCATTGGTCTTCTTTCGGTTTTCTCATACAAGAACTGGCCGATTTTGTTCCTCAATTCATCCTTAACATAAGCCCAGTTTACTGCCCCGCCAGTACCAGCAGACTTGTTGACGATTTGTATCGTCTTTTTTCTTGTCTGGAAAAGCATAGTTTTGGATTCTCTTAAGTATATAAATCCACGAGATATTATATCCGGCGAACCCTTTACTTGCCCTTTTTGTTTATCCACAACAACAATTATAACAAACATACCATCTTCGGCTAATGCTTTTCTGTCTCTTAGGACAACTTCGCCAACATCGCCGACTCCCAAACCATCAACCATCACATAATTAGAGGCTACCTTGCTTTGCTCTACCGATCCACGACCCGAAGAAAGATAAACTATATCTCCATTCTCAGCCAGTAAAACATTCTCTTCTTTAAAATTTAGAGAATCTATAGCCATATTTTTCAAGGAAGCAAACATAGAATATTGACCATGAATTGGCATAATATTCTTGGGGCGAATTAGGTTAATTACTTCTTTGATCTCCTCTTGATAAGCATGACCACCAGCATGAATATCCATCATTTTGTAATGATAAACCTTTGTCCCTTGTCTTAAGATATCGTCTTTTAATTCTTGAACCATTCTCTCATTGCCCGGAATAACGGAAGATGAAAATACCACCGAATCACCTTTTTTGAAATGAATGCTCTGATGTTCTCCGTTAGCAATACGCATTAAAGCAGCCCTATCTTCTCCTTGAGCTCCAGTACAAATAATAGTAATCTTCTCGTCGGGATAATCAGCAACATCTTTTGGCTTAATCAATGTTCCCTTCTTAATAGAAACGATTTTTAATTTTCTGCAAATCTCAACATTAGTTTTCATACCATTTCCGATAATAGCAACCTTACGACCATATTTTTCAGATAATACAATCATTTGCTGAATCCTATTAACTAAAGAAGAGAATGTAGCAGCAATAATTCGGCCTTCAGATTGAATAAATATTTCTTCTAAATTCTCCATTATTACTTTTTCCGATAATGAATGCCCCGGACTCTCAGCTCCAGTCGAATCAATCATTAATAAATCTATCCTTTGATCACCAATCTCTTTTAGCTTTTTTAAATCACTTGGTTTTTCGTTAACCGGATCTGAGTCAAGTTTAAAATCAGATGTGTGAACAATATTGCCAACTGGAGTTTGAATAAACATTCCGAGGTTATGCATAATATTGTGATTCATATGAAAGAACTCAACCTTAAATGGATTAAGGTTAATCTTAGATCCATGATTCACTTCGGTAATGTCTAGTTTAACATTGTTAGGAAATTCTTCTTGCCTTTTCATAATTATTCCCTTAGCTAAAGGTGAGGCAAACATTTTAGGATTACCAATTTTCTCGATAATATATGGTATTGCTCCAATATGATCATAGTGACCATGAGTAAACAAAACTGCAACAATATCATCTTCTCTACCTTCTAAATAGGATACATTAGGAATAATATAGTCAACACCAGGCATATTCTCACTTGGCATCTTTAAACCCATATCCACAATTAGTATTTTTTTATCATACTCAAAAAGAGTCATGTTCTTGCCAATTTCGCCCATTCCTCCTAGTGGTATAATTTTTAATTTTTTTTCTTCTTTCATATTTTTTAATTTTTAATTTTGTGCTCTTGGTGGGAGTTGAACCCACACGAGCATATGCTCATACGGCTCTGAACCGTACGCGTCTGCCAATTCCGCCACAAGAGCTTAATTAAGAAAAGACAAATCTTTTGGTTCTTCTACTTCGGGAACCTCAAACCTTAAATCAGGCACATTGCTATACTTATCGTTTTTAATCCAACCATTGATAGTATAGAAATAAGCAGCACCACCTTTTTCTTCAATTAAAGAATAGTTAGACTGAAATCCATCGTAAACCCAGTTAGCCATTTTTAAAGACTCGGGGCCTGGATTTATGGTGATATGACCATAATCTTTTGGAATAACAACATAATTTCCTTTCTTGGCCTCTACGGCATAGATGTCAACGACTTCGTTTTCTTCGTTTACCTTCTGCATTAAATATATTGCCTCTCCCTCTAAAACAATATATAGTTCGCCATACTGTTTAGGATGATAATGTCCTTTTGTTTTAACAAATTCACTACCTAACATTTGAGCGGGTATAACAGTAATATCGTAACGCAAAGATCCTCTGCGTTCCAAATTACGATACATATAATAAAGCTCAATATTTGGCGCTTCTTTTAACCACTCCTTATCAAAGACAACATTCTCGATGTCCTTTAAATATCTAACATCTGGATTTTCTAACTTCATTTAATTATTCTTTTTGTTTTGGTATACCAATCCTCTACTTCTAAAAAACGATGAGAAGGATTAAGAATGCTAGCTGGATTTATTCCTAAAATCTTATCAGAAGCAAAATGCAAGTAATCAACACTACACAAGAATATAGCTGGATATTTTTCTAATATTGTTTCTTGTATTTTTTCTAAAACAACAATTTTCTGTTCTGATTCAGTTTCAACTCTTAACATCTCCAACAAAGTATCGGTGTCTTTGTTTTGATATAGGGATAAATTAAGACCAAATTCAGTTACTTGAGATGAATGCCAAAAAGGAAATGGATCAGGAATAGCTTCGTAAGCATTGCCAAAAAGGATCATCTCGTATTCTCTAGGCTTAATAATCTCTCTTTCTAAGGAGCTCTGATTATATGTTATTATTTCTGACTTTACACCGACTAACTCCCACTGACTCTTAATTGATTCAGCCATCTGAATCATTAAAGGTTGATCTACTGTAGTTATTGTAAAAACAAAATCTTCGGCTTCTGATGGTATTTCTTGACACAATTCGCTTAGTTTAGCTCTAGTGCCCTTGGCTACCATACCAGTACCACTACTAAACCCTCCCGGCGCTAAAATCTCTTCGTGATATTTTTCCTGAAAATTATTAACTGCATCGCGTGTTTCTTGACCATAAAAACCACTAACGGTTCCGTTGGGAAATAAGTCTTGGTCTGTCTCGGACAAGTAAATCAAACAACGCTGAAGATCTCTAACTGCTTCTCCCTGCGATCCAACCTTAAGATCTTTATCAAAGCTTAATTCTTTTTCTTCGCGAACAACTTTACTTCTAAAGCCATTTTCATTTAATATAAATCCCGAACTCTCTAAAATCTCTTCTGCTTCGGTTAAATTAAAATCCGCCTCAACTCCAAAATCAAAATTATATATCTCAGGAATAATTGGAGAGTTTACCACTCTTCCTCGACCGGACAAAACATCTTCAATCAACTTATTCTTATCTATGGCTAGCGTTAATGCTTTTCTAATATTAATGTCATCTACAACTTGATTATTAAAAAAAAGTGCAAAATATCTTGGGAACTCAAAACGATAACCCTTAAACCGTGTATCGCTTGTAATTTGTTGATAATTCTTAGGATTAATAACTGCAAAACCATCTATTTGACCCTTTTTAGCGGCTGATACAAGCTCTTCCTTGCTAGAAAAGAAACTGATGTTGAAATTAGAAATATATGGGGTCTTGCCATGATAATTAGGGTTCGGTTTTAAGTTTAATGCCTGCATATTATCGCCACTAATTACTTTGCCTGCTATTTGATAAGGCCCCGAAACAACTGAATCTATACTATAGCTTGAAAGCAAAAAGTTTTGAGGTGTAACATCTTGCCATATATGTTTTGGAATAACCTTTAAAGATAGTTTGTTAATAAACATTGGAGATGCTTGATCTA
Organism: Minisyncoccota bacterium; assembly: GCA_028701035.1. Taxonomy (GTDB): domain Bacteria; phylum Patescibacteriota; class Minisyncoccia; order Minisyncoccales; family CSSED10-335; genus MWBX01. The sequence goes on along the minus strand of JAQVRO010000002.1, from coordinate 31,477 downwards.
ACTCAAACGAAATTTCAAGATCTGAAACTTCTTCAACTCTTACACCTATCCAGTCGGGGCGCAAAGGACTACGATAATCTGGATCTTGAATAACTTTAACTGTAAAAGCAACATCCTCGGCGGTGATACTTTCTCCATCGGACCATTTTAATCCGTCTTTAAGTTTTAGAGTATAAGAATCGCCCTCCTCTGTTATGTCTTCGGCAAGATTAAATTCAAAACCATCGTTAAAATTATAATCTATTAGTCCCGAGAACAATAACCCTACAACATCTCGATCAACATCGTTAGCGGCACTATATATCGGATTAACAAAGTTAGGATGACCGACCATACCCTCTGTATATGTTCCTCCATAAGCTGGAGCGACTTCGGTATTATTGATATAAAGAGAATAAGAAAAACCAATTAGAGAAACAAAGAATATTAAAGTCAATGCATAGAACAAAGCCCTTTCTTCTCTGTTTAAAACCTTAACGAAAAACTGAGACTGCGACCATGATGGCAACCTTTTTGGCAAAAAGCCCCTAATACTATCTTTTAATTTAGACATTCTTTAAAGAGAAAACTATAATAGATTGATTATGGCCAAGATTACAAAAAGTATTCCCAAGACAATAGTTCCATTAAATATGTGCTTTTGTGCTCCTCGTTTTGCCGAGTAACTTCCACCACCATCTTGACCAAATGCCGAACCAAGCCCAGAGCCACCTTGTTGTAATAATACTAAAGTGATTAAGCCGATTGCTACTAATATTTGTAAAATAGGAAGTAAATTATTCATTATTTTCTAGCTAGAATAAGATTTAATATCCAGAGTATCGCTGTTGCAATAAACAACTGGGTAAAATTATTAAATATCTTTTCTAAGATTAAAACGTCAACGACCCAAACAATAGCTATATTAAGGAATAATGAGAATATTCCAAGCGTTAATATTCTTAACGGCAATGTTAATATATCTAGTATTGGCTTTACTGCAAAATTAATAACACCTAGGGCAAACCCAGCTAAAGCTAACGACGCAAATGTTCCCGTAAAATCAACTCCGGGAATACCGGTTGCAAGCCATATACCCAGTACACCAGCTATAATATATGCAGAGAATCGCTTCATTACTATGTTTATAGCAGAATGCAGTTAGTTGGTCAATACCTAGTCTTATCCAACGCAACGATAGCATGAAACACCCCCCGCTTTCCAATACAAGATTCTATTAAGGAGCTAAGCTCCTTAATCCGACCTCCTTAAT
>JAQVRO010000002.1:0-30125 GCA_028701035.1 Minisyncoccota bacterium | reverse complement strand
TAGATATTATTTCTAAAATAATTAATAATGGAATTATTCCTGTATCAGAATACCAAAAATCTTTGAAATATGTATGCCCACTAGATTCTCCAGAGAATACAGCATCCCTCTCTCTCATTGTAGCTTTAATAAAAGAATGGCCAACTCTCTCTAGTATAGCTTCGCCACCGGCATTATTAGCCGAATCTATTAAAGCCCAAGTATATCTTGGATCGTAAACTATCTTGCCTCCTTTATTCTTTTTGAGCATATAGTCTATTAAAAAAGCATTGATGTGATAAGGCTCGATAAAACTACCATCTTTTTTGAAGAAAAATACTCTATCGGCATCGGCATCCCAAGCAACACCAAGATCAACACTAGACCCTTTAACGAATTCTATGAACTCAATTCTATTCTTTTCTTGAAATGGATCTGGCTGACCCTTAGGAAATGTGCCGTCGGGGATATCGTTTAGACCCACCAATTCAAAATCAAACCCTCCAACTCTTTTTACTTTTTCCAAAACAACACCTTCAAATCCAAAATTAGGATTGTGAGCAATTTTAAACGAGCCTATCTTCTTAGCGTCAACAAAGCCAACAACAAACCTGGCAAAATCACATAACACTTCTTTAGAAGAAACCCGCCCCTTCTTGGTTTTATTAACATTTATTCCTTTAATTATTAAATCTTTGATCTTAGACATACCACTATCTAGAGATATTGGAGTAACGCCCGCTCCAACCATCTTAAAACCATTATACTCTTTGGTATTATGCGATGCAGTTACTTGTATTCCGCCAGCATAGCCATAATTACCAACAGCAAAATACATCATTTCAGTAGAAACGAGACCGGTGTCAACTACATCTACTCCACTATCAACTAAACCATTAATTAATGAGTTTTTTAAAGCCAGAGAATGTGTTCTCACATCCATACCCACTACTACTGGTCCTGATGGGCTAAACACCTTAGCATAACCAACTCCAATATTATATGCCACTTCTTCGTCTACCTGTTCTGGGTAAACACCACGGATATCGTAAGCCTTAAATATACTATTATCTATTTTCATGTAATCTATACTACAATGCTTGATTAATTTAATCAAGTCTGCTATACATGAATATATGACAAAAAAGTACGAATTGGCTTGCCTTGTCTCTCCGATGTCTGATGAAAAGAGCATTTTAGAGATACAATCAAGCATTACTAATAAAATAGAAGCGGGAAAGGGAAGGATAATAACTCAAAAGTCCGATGTTGCCAAGAGGTCCTTTGGTTATGAAATTAAAGGATATACCGATGGATATTTGATTTCTTTTGTCTTTGAAATAGAGCCTAATGGTTTAATTAATATTGAAAAGGAATTAAAAGAAAAAAAAGAAATATTAAGATATCTTCTAGCTTTCAAGAAGGATATCAAGTTTGATAAACGAGAAATTCCAACCTTTAAGCCTGAGCAAAAACCAACTCAAAAAGTTGAATTAAAAGAAATTGATAAAAAAATTGAGGAAATCCTCAGTGAATAATTATGAATTTAAATAAAGCTATAATCGTCGGAAGATTAACAAAAGACCCAGAGCTAAGAGCTCTGCCAAATGGTCAAAATGTTGCATCTTTTAGTATGGCAACTAATAGATATTTTAATGATAAGTCTGGCCAAAGACAAGAAAATACCGAGTTTCATAATATTGTTTTGTTCGGTCGCCTAGCAGATGTTGCTTCGCAATACCTTAAGAAAGGTTCAATGGCCTTAATAGAAGGAAGGATACAAACAAGAAGTTGGCAAGATAACGAAGGGAATAAGAAATACAAGACCGAAATAGTTGGTGAATCTATGCAATTAGGTCCCAAAAATACACAAGGAACAGAACAATCTAGTAGTCATCTAGATAAAGAAGAAATCCCCATTATTCAAAAAGAAGATGAGGAAATTGATATTAAAGATATACCATTTTAATTAAAAAGATATGGAATGCTATTTTTGCAAAAACAATGTAAAGGAAATTGATTTTAAAAATACCGAATTGTTAAAGAAATTTACTTCAGGTATGGAGAAGATCAAAGCAAGAAAGAAAACTGGTACTTGTTCGTACCATCAAAGAAAAATTGCTCGAGCTATTAAAAGAGCTCGCAGTTTAGGACTTTTACCATATAGCCCTAAGTAATTAATTTTTGAAAATCTTTTTTCTAACTTCCTCGGTAATGCGGGGATTTTCTTTTAAGAAGGTTTTGGCACTCTCGGTGCCCTGACCCATTTTAGTATCTTCGTATTGAAACCAAGATCCGGCCTTTTTAATAATCCCCTCTTTGATAGCAATATTTAATATATCTCCCACATAAGATATCCCTTCATTGTAATAAATATCAAATTCGGCTACTTTGAATGGGGCGGCCACTTTATTCTTAACTATCTTGGCTTTTACTCTACTACCAATAATCTCTTCTCCTTGTTTGATCTGAGCAATTCTTCTTAAATCAATTCTTACCGAAGAATAGAACTTTAGCGCCAACCCCCCCGATGTTGTCTCTGGATTACCCCAACTAACACCGATCTTCATTCTTGTTTGATTAAGAAATATTACCGAAGTCTTTGTTTTGTATATAATACTAGAAAGCTTTCTTAATGCAGAAGACATTAACCTAGCTTGAAGCCCGACATGAATATCACCAACTTCTCCAGCTATCTCGGCCTTAGGGGCTAGAGCGGCCACAGAGTCTATTACTATAACATCTACCTCTCCTGAACGAACCAAGGCCTCTACGATTTGCAAAGCTTGCTCGCCTGAATCTGGTTGAGATATTAACAGGTCGTCGGTATTAACTCCAATTCTTTTAGCGTAATCTGGGTCTAAGGCATTCTCAGCATCAATAAAAGCCCCAATACCGCCCTTCTTTTGAGCCTCAGCTAAAACATGTAGAGTAAGAGTTGTCTTTCCACTTGACTCAGGGCCAAATATTTCAACTACTCTTCCACGAGGAATACCACCAACACCCAAAGCCATATCTAAAGATATTGAGCCCGTTGGTATACTATCAACATCTACCGGACTGATCTCTTTCATTTTCATAATAGCACCGTCACCAAACCTACTCCTTATCTCATCAATAGACTCTTGAAGATTTTGATTTTCTTTTCTTACTTTTTTTGCCATATATTTTTATTATAATTTAATAATATCATAATTGTGGCTATATGCAAGAACACGCCTAGTTAGACGTGTTCTTGCATATTCTAAAATATCATTTTTCTTAAACTCCTTGCCACTCATCAGAACTATCTTCTTCTGCATTTTTAGCATAAACTTCTCGAGGTTTGGCCCCATCGGCCGGACCAACAACCCCTCGTTCTTCCATCATATCTATTAATCTAGCAGCTCGAGCATAACCTACTCTCAATCTTCTTTGTAAAAATGACGCAGATGCTTTTTTGCTTTCTACAACAACATTTCTAGCTTCTTCGTATAATGGGTCGTTGTCGTCATCGTTAAAGTCAAACGTTCCCTCGGTTACTTCTTCTAACCCCTTCTCTAGGTCGCAACACAAAGAATCTCCCTCCATAGTTTCGCTATATTCTTCTTTTATCCAATCCACAACACCTTTGATCTCTTTTTCGGAAACATAAGGTGCTTGAACTCTTTTGGGCTTAGGCATATCTCCGGTGACATAAAGCATGTCTCCGGCCCCAAGCAATTTTTCGGCTCCAGCAGTATCAATAATTGTTCTAGAGTCTATCTGCGACGCAACTTGAAAGGAAACTCGAGAAATAATATTGGCCTTAATCAAACCAGTTATTACTTCTACCGATGGCCTCTGAGTAGCTAGCACAAGATGTATCCCGGCAGCTCTAGCCATCTGGGCAAGCCTTACAATCTTTGGCTCAATCTCTTTACCTTTAGAAACCATTAAATCGGCTAATTCATCTACAACTATTACGATGTATGGCATAACCTCCATTGGCTCATTACTACTTTTCTTGTTATTTTTAGAAACTAAATCGTTATAGCTTCCGATATCGCGAGTTTTAGCCTCAGACATCACCTTTAATCTTCTTTCCATTTCTAATACGGACCACTTTAAAGCATTACAAGCACGATCAACATCAAAGATAACCGGGCATAAAAGATGAGAAGTGTCTTTAAAGTGACTAAACTCTACTCTTTTAGGATCAACTAATATCAACCTAAGTGTCTCGGGAGTGTTATTAAATAATAGACTGAGTATTAATGTATTTAAAAATATTGTTTTACCAGAACCAGTAGAGCCAGCTACTAGCAAGTGAGGCATTTTTTCTAGCCGAGTATAGGTAGCAATACCGGATACATCTTTACCCATAGCTATAGGTAGTTTTGCCTCAATTTTCTGATACTCTGAAGACTCTATTAAATTTCTAAGGCGAACTTCAGCCCTTATCTTGTTGGGTATTTCAACTCCAACTAAAGACTTTCCTGGAATAGGCGCCTCAATTCTAATAGAATGAGCTGCTAGGGATAATGATAAATCGTTAGACAAAGATGTAATCTTAGAAAGCTTGATTCCTTCGGCTGGCTTAAGAGTGTATTGTGCTACTGTTGGACCAACATTTACCCCCGACATTTCTACTGGAATATCAAAATCTTCTAATGTCTTTTTAATAATTGCTTCGTTAACTTTAGTGTCGCCAGTACTAGGAGCACCACTTTCGGATTCCAATAAATCCAATGGTGGTAGCTTTAATCCATTTAGATTCTTCTCTGGCAATACTTCTTCTTTTTGTTTTTCAGCTTTCTTTTCTACTTTTGGTTCTTCAGGCTCATCAGTCTTTAATTCTTTTTCTTTGAATTCGGTATTCTTACCAATAACTCGCCTAAATATTCTTGAAGCCAAAGACTCTTTTGGATCTTCGTCAACTCTTAATACAGAAGGCATAGCAAGTAACTGCAAGAACACCAAACAACCACCAAAAACCAAAGACCCGAAGATAAAGAAGGCAATCCAAAAATCAAATAATTTAACTAGCGGTCCTCCAATTAAACTTCCAATTAGACCACCAGCATTAGAGTAATCTTCTAGAAATACTGATTCTGAGAATATTTCAAATATTCCTGCAAAACCAATAACAATCAAAAAAAAGCTTGCCGTCATTGGAACAGCAAACCTTTTGTATTTAGTCTTAACTACTACCAAGCCAATAAGAGAGAGAACAATAGGCATAGCATAAACTGCAAGACCTATAAAGGATAAAAAGAATCCTTTTAGATATTCGCCAGCCATACCTGATAATCCAAAAAAAGAAAACAACATAACAATAGCAGAAGCGAAAAATAATATTGATATAATTGTCTTTTTTATCTTTTTGGGCAAAGGGAAAAACCTTCCCTCTTTGCTATCGGCAACCTTAGATTTTTTGTTTTTGGCCACTTTTTATTTTTTCTTATTAAATCCAGTTCCGGCAGGAATTACCTTACCTATTATAACATTTTCTTTAAGTCCTCGCAATTTATCTTCTTTACCCTCAAGAGCTGCCTTGATCAAAACACGAGAAGTCTCTTGAAACGATGCAGCTGATAAGAACGAATCGGTACTAAGAGCAACGTTGGTGATACCTAATAATACTGGGAGAACGGTAACTTCTTTCTTGCCATCTTTCTTTAATTTTTCGTTTATCTCAAATAGTTTTTCTTTTTCTATTACCTCCCCAGGGATTAGAGTAGAATCTCCCTCGTCTTTTACTTTAACTCTTGATAACATTTGCCTAATAATTACTTCGATATGTTTGTCATGAACATTAACACCCTGAGATACATAAATCTTTTGAACTTCGGTTCGGATATAATCTTGGGCAGCTTTAATTCCATCGTTTTTAAAAACATCTTTAATATCCAAATTACCCGAAGAAAGAATATCTCCTTTTTTAATCTTCTGACCTTTTTCAACTAAGATCTCAGCTTTGGGAGAAACCTTATATTCAATAATATCGCGTTTTGATTTTTTGTCATCTTCCGCTTTATCAATCTTAACTCTAATTACTCCGTCGGGCATAATCTCTTGAACAGTACCATCCGTCTTGGCCATTTCTGCTTTTCCACCTGGAATTCTTACTTCAAATATTTCTTGAACACGAGGTAAACCTAGTGTAATATCACCTCCGCCAGCAACTCCACCAGTATGGAAGGTTCTCATAGTAAGCTGTGTTCCTGGCTCACCAATTGCTTGGGCAGCCACAACACCAACCGCCTCTCCAAGCTTAACTTCTTTATTAGAACCGAAATCCCAACCATAACACTTCTTACATACTCCTCTTATGGTTTTACAAGTAAGTAGAGATCTCACTTTTACCGACTCAATTTTATCGTCGGCCATAATACTATCGGCTGATTTCCAATCAATAATTTCACCCTTTTTAACTATATCGCCAATGTTTTCCATAGCAACCCGCCCAACAATTCTGAAAGCTAAATCTTGATCAATATCGTCAGTCTCTTTTTTAGAAATAATAATTCCTTCAGTGTCTTTACAATCGTCTTCCAAGACAACAACTTCGTGAGAGACATCAACAAGTCTTCTAGTTAAGTAACCTGCAGTAGCTGTTCTAAGAGCGGTATCGGCGGTTCCTTTTCTAGCACCATGAGTTGAAATGAAATACTCTAGCACATCAAAACCCTCTTTAAATGAGCTTTTTACGGGAAGCTCTATTGTTTGACCAGCAGGGTTTGCTACTAATCCCTTCATACCTGCCATCTGCACTGGTTGAGACCAAGAACCACGAGAACCAGAATCAATAATTGTGAATACGGAACTATTCTCCCCTAAAGTTTTAGGAACCATCTTCTCTATCTCTCTCTTAGCCTTATGCCAAATTTCAATATTTTTCTCTTTCTTTTCATCTTTAGAGAACAATCCTTTTTTATAAAAACCTTCTACTTTTTCTACTTCTTCAATAGCACCCTTAATAATGGCTGGCTTTTCTTCGGGAACAGTAAGGTCACTCATACCCCAAGAAACACCTGACCTTGTTGCATACTCAAATCCAAGATCTTTCATTCTATCTAAGGTCTCTTGAGCTATTTTTTTACCATAACTTTCAATTACTTCTCGAGCAACTCGCCTAATATTTTTAGAATTCATTAAATCATTCTGAAACGCAAAACCATCAGGTAAAATTTTATTAAATATTATCCTTCCAGCACTAGTTTCTAATAACCCTTTCTCAGACTGAATTTTAACTAAAGATCTCAAATCTATATGTCCAAATTCATAAGCTAACAAAGCATCGGTAAAAGAACCAAAAAACATTCCTTCGCCCTTGCTGTCTTTTACAACCCTAGTTAACCAGTAACAACCCAAGACAATGTCTTGGCTAGGAGAAACGCTAGGCAAGCCAGTTGCCGGCTTTAGTAAATTTTCAGAAGACAACATGATTTCTCGAGCTTCTTTCTGGGCTTCATCAGACAAAGGAAGGTGCACCGCCATCTGATCTCCATCAAAGTCAGCATTAAAAGCACTACACACTAAAGGATGAAGTTGAATTACATTGTCTTCTATCAATACTGGCTCAAAACCTTGAAAGCCTAAACGATGCAAGGTTGGGGCACGATTAAGTAGCACCACCTTGTTTTTAACTACATCTTCTAGTATTGCCCAAACTTCGTCTATTTCATCTTCTATTAAACGAGTAGCACCACGAACATTGTAAGCCAGCTCCTTTCTTAATATCTGACCTATAATAAATGGTTTAAATAATTCTATCGCCATTTTCTTAGGCAAACCACACTGGTAAAGTTTAAGCTGAGATCCAACTACAATAACTGAACGCCCAGAATAATCTACTCTTTTACCTAAAAGGTTATGTCTAAATCGTCCCTGTTTTCCCTTAAGCATATCGCCTAAAGATTTTAATAATCTTCGCCCGCCAGTAGTTGATTGAGTCATCACCCCTTTTCTCATATCGTTGTCGATAAGGGCATCCACCGACTCTTGAAGCATTCTCTTTTCATTGCGAACTATTACATCGGGAGCTCCAATTTCAAGTAAATATTTTAATCTATTATTTCTATTGATTACTCTTCGGTAAAGATCGTTTAAGTCTGAAGAAGCATAACGACCACCATCAAGTTGAACTATTGGCCTTAGATCGGCTGGCAAAACTGGAATAACTGTTAAAAACATCCATTCGGGCCTAATACTTGCAAGATCCATACTTTGAAGCATCTTGAATCTTTTTTGCATCTTAACCTTTTCCCCCTTAGGAGCTTCGGCAATCTTTTTCTTTAAATCTTTAACTAATTCTTTAATGTTTATTTTTTCAAAAACTTTTCTTAGTGTCTCAGCTCCAGTTCCTGCTTCAAAAATCTCTCCGTACTTCACAGACAAATCATAATACTCCACCTCAGACAGAATACTAAGATTCTGAATTCTTCCAAGCTCTTCTTCTGATTTTGACTTAGCCGTCTTTAATTCTTGTATTCTTTCTTTAGATTCTTTTTGAGATTCAAAAGTCTTTAGTTTCTGATTGAATTCTGATTCTATTTCTTTAGAAACTCTTTCTTTTTCTTCATGATTAACATCGGTAATCATATAGGCGGCAAAGTAAATTACCTTCTCGAGTTTTTGCATAGGAATATCTAAAACCATACCTATCCTAGATGGTATGCCTCGTAAAAACCAAATATGTGAAACTGGACAGGCAAGCTTAATATGACCTAACCTTTCACGACGAACCGATGCCTTAGTAACTTCAACTCCACAACGATCACAAACAATGCCCTTGTATCTTATTTTTTTATATTTCCCACAATAACACTCGTAATCCTTTTCAGGACCAAAAATCTTTTCACAAAACAAACCATTTTTTTCGGGTCTTTGGTTACGATAGTTAATTGTCTCTGCTTTAGTGATTTCCCCATGAGACCACTCTAAAATTCTATCTGGAGAAGCCAATATTATTCTTAATGAATCTAAATCTTCAACCCTCATATTATTATATTTTAATTAATAAATTACTCTTTTTTACTTTCTTTAATTTCAATTCCTAAAGATAATGCCTTAAGTTCATTAACCAAAAGATTGAAAGATGAAGAAACGTTAGGCTTTTTAATTGGCTCGCCCTTTAGTATTGCCTCATAAGCAGCAGCTCTTCCTACCACATCATCAGATTTAATAGTCAACATTTCTTGGAGTAAACTAGCAGCACCATAACCTTCTAGGGCCCAAACTTCCATTTCTCCTAGCTTCTGACCTCCAAACTGTGCCTTTCCACCAAGTGGTTGTTGTGTAATTAAAGAATAGGGGCCTATTGATCGGGTATGAATCTTATCTCTTACCATATGAATTAGTTTCATCACATACATAACGCCGACTGTTATATCTTGAGGAAATGGTTCTCCTGTTCTTCCGTCGTAGAGAGTAATCTGTCCAGTTTCAGGCAATCCCACTTCTTTTAAACTTGCCTTGATGTCTTCTTCTTTGGCACCAGAAAGAGAAGGAGTAACGGCAACATAATTACCTTTTTGAGCAGCCCAACCTAAATGAGTTTCTAGTATTTGACCAATATTCATTCTAGAAGCAACAGAAAGTGGATTTAACACAATATCAACAGGAGTTCCGTCTTCCATGTATGGCATTTCTTCTACTGGCAACACCTTTGAAATAATACCCTTGTTACCATGACGCCCCGCTAATTTATCACCAGCCTCTATTCTTCTCATTTCGGCTAATTCTACTTCAACTCGTTTTATCACTCCCGGATCAAGCTTATGACCGTCTTCTCTAGAAAAAACTTTAATTTTAACAACTCGGCCTCTCTTACCATGCTCCATAGTCAAAGAAGTGTCTTTTACTTCTTTTGATTTTTCTCCAAATATTGCTTTTAATAATCTTTCTTCTGCTGTCATATCGGCTTCTCCCTTAGGAGATATTTTACCAACTAGTATGTCTCCAGGACCGACTTCGGCCCCTACCATAATTATTCCATCCTCGTCTAAATCCTTAAGCTTCTTTTCGGAAACATTTGGAATATCATTAGTAATTTCTTCTGGTCCAAGCTTAGTCTCTCTAACATCACAAGAAACACTCTCTATGTGAATAGAAGTATAGGTATCTTTTTGAATAACTCTCTCGGATATAATAATAGCATCTTCAAAGTTTAATCCTCTCCATGGTAAGAAGGCAACTAAAATGTTCTTACCCAAAGCTAATCGTCCATCAACAATACCACCACCATCAGTTAAAACATCTCCTTTTTTAACTTTTTGACCCTTAGTAACTTTTGCTCTTTGATGAAAACAAGTGTATTGATTGGTTTTCTTAAATGTCTTGAGTTCGTAGGATATATCAGATTTACCATCGTTAATTACTATATGATTACCATCAACACTAGTAACAACACCGGAGACATCACTTATAATAACCTGTCCAGAATCTACCGCAACCCTCTCTTCCATACCAGTTGATACTAAGGGTGGTTCAGGATTAACTAAAGTCACTGCTTGACGTTGCATATTAGAACCCATTAATGCTCTATTGGCATCATCGTTTTGAAGAAAAGGAATACAAGATGTAGCTACTGATATGAATTGTTCAGCACACACATCAATAAAATCTATTTTATCTTTATCTATAAGGCTCGGCTCTCCTTTTATTCTTGCTCCAACTTTATTTTCTATAATATTTCCCTTATCATCAGTAATAGTTCCTCCATGAGCAATATTGTATTTCTCTTCTTCGTAAGCGTTAAGATAATGAACCTCGGATGTTACCTTACCTTTTTCAACTTTGAAATATGGTGTTTCAATAAACCCATATTTATTAATTTTAGCAAAAGAAGCTAGGTGCACCACAAGACCAACATTGCCACCCTCAGGAGTTTCTATTGGACAAATTCTTCCATAGTGAGATGGTTGCACATCTCGAGCTTCAAACCCAGCTCTTTCTCTTGTTAGACCCCCGGGGCCAGTAGCGGTTAGTCTTCTTTTGTGCTCCAATTCAGATAAAGGATTTTCGTTATCCATAAATTGAGAAATTTGCGAAGATGTAAAAAATTCCCTAATCATAGACATAAAAGGCCTAACATTAACTATTTGAGATGGATTAATATCATTAGATTCTAGGGTAGACATTCTATCTTTGATATGTCTCTCCATTCTAATTAAGCCTAATCTTAGTCTATTCTCTAGCACTTCTGCGAAAGCCCTTACTCTTCGGTTCCCTAAATGATCAATTTGATCTGGCTTAGCTAAAGGATTATTGTTTGATCTAATAATTTCTTTTATAACCTCTAAAACATCCTCGTATCTCAATACTCGGTCTTCTGTTGTAATTTCTTTTTTTTGCTTTTCGGGATAATCTAGGCGTTGCAACATTCTCCACCTTCCAACTTCCGAAAGGTCATAACGAGCAAAATTGAAGAAGGTATTTTCAACAAGCTCAAGTGATGTTTCTGGTGTAGCAATATCTCCGGGTCGTAATCTCTTGTAAATTTCAACTAAAGCCTCGTCTCTTGTTTTGGCTTCGTCTTTAGCCAAAGTCTCTTCGATATATTTCACTTCTCCTGTATCAACATCTTTAAATAATTCTTTAATATCGTTATCGGTCAATTCTTTTGAAAACAATGCTCTCATAAAAGTTGTGGCTGATACTTTTCTCTTCTTATCTATTTTTACTGCTAAAACTCCCGTTGGTTCCGTCTCTATTTCCAACCAAGCACCTCTATTAGGAATAATTTTGGCTCCAAAAAAATTGTTGCCTTGGATAAGTTGAGATGTAAAGAAAATACCCGAAGATCGGATAAGTTGAGATATAGCTACTCTTTCTACTCCATTAATTACAAAAGTTCCCCTCTCGGTCATGATAGGGAAATCTGCTAAAAACATTTCTTGATTCTTGGATTCTTTAGTCCTAAGGTTAACTAATTTAACCAAAACTCTCATTGAAGCCTCGTAAGAATCATTGTTAATTTTGGCTTCTTCGTCATTATCATACTTGGGCTTGTCCATTTTGTAATCTACAAAATATAACTCCCACTCTTTACCAGTATAATCTCTTATTGGAGAGATTTCCTTAAAAAGATTCATTATCCCTTCGTCCCAAAGTCTTTGCCAGCTATCTTTCTGAAGAGATAGAAGGTGGGGACGCTCAAATAATGATTTTGACTTTCCGAAATTTCTAAAAGTTACTTTTTCCATAGTTGTATAAATTAAAAAGCAAAATGACCCTAATTAAAATAGTTTAGGGTTATGTAATATTATATAAAATTGTGGCACTTTATTTTCAACAAAGTAAATATATCGATAACAAAATCGACTTAAGGCTAAGTTTATGAAAGTAATACCAGTCTACTGATATTTTAGAATTTGTCAAGCTTTAGTATACAAACCACTACTTTATTACCTCATCTATAACTCCATACTTCTTTGCCTCTATAGCTGAAAGGTAAAAATCTCTATCTGTATCTTTTTCTATTTTAGAAAACGACTGACCAGTATGACTAGCAAGAACTTTATTCAACTGCTCCTTGGTCTTTAATATCTGTTTGGCGGTAATTTCAATCTCGCTTGCTTGACCCGATGCTCCACCCATTACTTGATGTAACATTATTTGAGAATTGGGTAAAGCAAAACGCTTGCCTTTTGCTCCAGCCGAAAGTAATACCGCTCCCATAGATGCCGCCATACCAACACAAACAGTAGAAACATCAGGTTTAATATGTTGCATAGTGTCATAAATTGCAAGGCCTCCCGTAACTAAACCACCAGGACTATTAATATAGAGCTTAATATCTTGTTTGGAGTCTTCGTTAGAAAGAAATAATAATTGAGCAATGATCAAATTAGCTACCTCGTCATCTACGGGACCACCCAAGAATATTATCCTCTCTTTAAGCAAACGCGAGTATATGTCGTATGCGCGCTCACCATGAGTTGATTTTTCCACTACCATTGGTACTAAATTCATATTTTTATTTTAATTATCTTCTTCAACTTCAACAATAGTATTATCACTACTAAGGCCTTTAACATCTATTTTCCATCCAGTAAGCTTAGCTGCCAATCTAACATTTTGACCATCTTTTCCTATTGCTAAAGACAACTGATCTTCGGGAACAGTCACTACTGCTCGACCATCATCAGTAAGATCAACCTCTAATGTTTTTGCTGGAGATAAAGCGTTGGAAATAAATTTAACTGGATCTTCGGAATATTCTATAACATCTATTTTCTCGCCATTTACCTCAGATATTACTGCGGTGACTCTAGTTCCCTTCTGGCCCACAACCGAACCAATAGGATCTATTTCTTCAACTTCTGAATGAACGGCAACTTTTGAACGACTGCCTGGTTCCCTAGCAATTGCTTTAATTTGAACCGATCCCGAAGAAACCTCAGGAGCTTCTAACTCGAAAAGTTTAGTGATAAGATTAGAGTTAGTTCTGGACAAAACAATAACTGGTCCTTTAGATGTTTCATCTACTCTTAAAACATAGCATTTAATTCTTTGACCTATTCTATAGTTTTCTCTTGGTGTTTGCTCGTCTTTAGGTAATATTCCTAATGTTTTTCCAAGATCCACAAAGATATTAAATCCTTCTATTCTTTGAATTGAGCCCGAAACAATTTCTCCCTGTTTATTTTTATACTCGTCTAAAACAGATTCTCTTTCAACTTCTTTTAGTTTTTGTAATATTACCTGTTTGGCTGTTTGGGCAGCAATTCTCCCAAAAGATGTCTGGCTAGGAAGTGGAATCTCTAGCTCTTCTTCTAGCACTACATCGGGCTTAATCTCCTCGGCATCCTTAAGCAAAAGATGTCTCTCAGGATTAAATTTAACTTTTTTAACTTCTTCGTCTTTATCAACCTTACCTTGCTTCAAATCTTCTATCTCCTCTTCAGTTAAAACCATAGACTCGTCAATAACAAGCTTCAATTGCCAAAAGCTTAGCTCGCCTGTCTTGGGATCCATTACTGCTTTTATAACCTGGCCTTTCTCCCCATACTCTTTCTTGTATGCCGAAGCAATAGCGGCCTCAATAATTTCTAAGACCTTTTTTTTAGGAATCTCTTTTTCTTCTGCCAACTGAGTTATTGCGGATGCAAAGTTTTTTAAATCCATATATTTTTTAGTGAAATAATATCCGTTGTTCAAACGGATAGTTCACTGCATTAAGTATAAACTAATACTACCAATTAGTAATAAAAAAGTCAAATCAAATTAGAAGATTAATGATTGTTGGAGTGATGTATGTCTCAATTAACGAAGCCAATAAAAGCATAATTACTATTAAAATTGTAAGTTTTTTTAATTCCCTCCAATCAACCTCAATACTTTTTCCATATTTTAAAGCTCTGAATCCAAGAGAAAAGCCCATGCCAACACCAATCAAAAGAGCCGGTATTTCTAGTATTCCGTGGGGTGCAATAGAAGCAAAGAAAATATTCAAATCAACTCCGGTAGCAACAACGCCTAAGACATATCCATTAAGTACTAAGAAGAAAAAAGGGATTATTCCAAAGAATACCCCCAAGAACATTGATAATGAAACCTTCAAGACATTGTTAAAGAAGATAATCAATGCCAATTGCCAATTAGGGAGACTAGTTAGTTTTTCTACTAGAGGGCTTAGCCCTTCTACCATTTGATCTAACAACTCTGGCGCTATAAGCGAATGAATATATCCAAGTGTAAAGGATATAAGAAAAAAGAAAAAAGCTAGAACAATATACTTTTTGATTTTAAAGACACAATTAAACATATTATAGTTCTTCTCGGTATGTGTCGCGAAGCCCTGAAGAAGAGCTCTCTTCGTCTTTAAAAACCTCTTTCGATTTTATTCCATAGAGATCAGATATTTCTTCTTTAATTGGAAAAAAAATAAAACGATTAATTTCTAATGCAATTTCTTTAGCTTTTGTTATGGGAACGTCTAAATCCCTTATTAATATCTTCTCTATATCTTGTGGGGGCAATAAACCAATTAAAACATCGACAATTAAATCCATTATCTCTTGGTATTTACTCTCTACCATATGACGCTTACAAATTTTAGTTAAGGTCAAACCGACCTCTTCGTCAAAAAGCATGTTTTGTATTTTGGGATGTAATCCCTTGTATAGTTTTAGAAATTCTTCTTTTGATATTTCTTTTGTCATTTTTTTATTTTATTGATAAGCAATATTAATATCCTCTTCTGACTGTTGTTGACCTTCCCCATCACCTTCTGACTGTTGAGGTGCTCTTCTTTGGGGAGATAGTATTTCTTTTGATCCTGCAAACAATACCCCGACCGCAGGCGTTTTTTGTATTTGTCTTTCCAAAGTCCTATTTGTTAACCTCTGAGTTGAAATAAGTTCTTGCAACCTATTATCAAGAGTATCCATAGTTCCAGAACCATGCTCCTCAAACATTTTTTGAAAGAACGAACCAGATTGGTTTTGTAATACTATCGTTTGAAATGTTTTACTTCCTATAACATCCCCACTAAGATTCTTAATGTCGTCCTGTTTTATAGAGCTACTCATCTTTTTATGAGCCGTATTCTGAGCTCCCTCGTTTATTAATTTTGTTACGACACCACCATTAATTCCCGTCATTTCAGCATCGGTAATTTTTCGACCAATAATTGATTCAAATTCTTTCTTCTTGGCTCCATCATTCTCAAGAAGCATATTCTTATATCCATCGACAGTGTCGCTTTCTTTGAACTTAAACTTATCTGATTTTTCTTTATACTTCTTACCAGCCATGTTATGATACAGCTTATTAGAACGTTCTTCGTTCTCTTCACCATCAAAGAAATTAGCGTTAAGTGCGTTCATTTTAGTTGACGCAGACGATGACAAATACTTATTACCAGAATCAAAAACACGATTTTTGAAATCATTGTCTTTTATTCCAGACAAATCCTTCCCCTTAGATGCAAATGCATGAGCTAAAGCGGCCTGGCTAGCAGGATCGCTAAAAATCAACTTACCAGCTGGATTATTCGCAACATCTGCAAGAGAATCTCCATGCTTCTCATTAAGTTCTTTAGACCTCTCTTCGATTCTACCTTGTACATGCTCTTCTGTTTTTTTACCAGTAATAGCGAAATCGGCCTTTTGCGCCCATTTATTAAATCCTCGAGATACTCTGTTCGTATATGCAAAATTATTAAGCCTTCCCACTGCATCGCTACCTTGCATGTTCTCTGGTGTTCCTTCCTTACTTCTAACCAAATCATTCCTGAGCTTGCTAACGCCTCCCTTTGCCAAAGCTCCAGCCCAAGGAGTTGCCATCTTAACGGCTCCAGCAGCTTGAGATATTACAGCATTAGCTGCGGCAGGGACAAGGCCCTTAGCAATAAAAAATATTACAGCGAAATAGCATAATAATACTAGGTTACCTATTACTTCGCTTAGCCTAATCGGCAACCACCAAGGAAAATTGTCGGCGAAATCGACTAAATTACTTTGAGCTAATTGCACTACAACCGGCGCCATAGCAAGGCCAAAATACAAAAGACTAATAAATATTACTCCTACAAAAAGCCACTGAACAAAGTGCTTGAGCCATTCGTTAAACCATTTTCTAGTATCATCAAATATAATACAAAAAAACGCTAACGGAGCGAATATCGCCAATATTTGGATAACAAATATTCTTGCAATAAACACAAAAAAGAATAATAAGCAAAGAAAAGACATCATACCCATACTAAGACCAAAGAACAGAAAATTAAGTGAAGATGGTATAATCTCCATTGGCAAAGCAATAATCCAACCCACCTGTATCGCCACATTAAGATATGGAACAACTAATCCGACGGCCCTCGTAGCTAATAGTGCGATTGTTACGCCAAAAGTATCTTGACCTATAGCAAATAACGGTTCAACTGCATTGAATATAATATTACCCCCATCGCCACCAAATTGCATCGCAACAGTATTAAACAAAAAATTAGATATGTCTATTGCCATACCAACAAAAAGCAATGTAAAGTTAGTAAGCAGGGCAACTAATATCAAATTAGGCAATGCTTTCTTTAATTGAATTCTCTCAATTCCTAAAATTACAGAAAAAGCGATAACAAGGAATGCCAAAATCAACAACATATTTACTATCCCGACGGAAAAAGCCCAGCCCATTTCAACCGGACTATATCCTTCAGTTCCTCCAAGCGTAAGTGCTACTGGGGTAATATCTATTGCCCACTGTAATAAAGATGTAGTAATAAAAAGGGCTGCCAAGGTTAAGATGTAAAATAAAAATGAAGAAAAATAAAATGCAAACGTTGGACCAGTTGCTTCTGATAATCCTTGTAATGCTGTCATGGCTGGATCAAGAGCAAAGCCATGAGATATTATCGGAAAAGAAAGAAATATAAGAAAAGTAGGCAAAAAAACCTTAATAAATTTCATTGTTTTTATTTTTAATAACATATATTAATCTTCATTATTTTCTTCTAAAGCTTGCCCTGAAGCTTGTTTTTTGGAAAGTTTTCTTGAAATTTCAATACATTCAACTTTTTTGTTATAAAATTTAGTATCTGTAACGTTGGATATCTCGGGAGTCATACCTATTCCTAACAGATTACCACATGGCTCGTTAGGTTGAAACCAACTAGAAGAAGAATAATATAATTTTATCTGACAAATACCACCATAAGTATAAAGACCATCTTCTTCATAATTAAATCCTTCTCCTTGATTTAATAATTGACCCGATTCATCATATAAATCCATACTCATCCCCCCTTCTGCAAGAGCATTCCTTTCTTGATCGCTTATTTTACGATAACCTTTCACAGATTGCCACGCAGCTTCTCTGGCGCCATCTATCAAACCGCCAGCAAAAGCACCAATCCAACCAGCAACTGGGCCAGCAAGATTTGCCCAAGAATTCATGATTGCCTGGAGGCTGGGCAAATTAATCATCTCTTGACCTTCTTCAAATCTAATAACAGCGCTCCCTCCAGAATAATTTGGCGTATCCCAAACAACAATATAGTCACAGGGCATACCCTCAGCGCTAGACAAATCGAGTGATTCAAAAGAATATTCCCCTATGCTCCACAAATTAGGCAATTCCCGTATAGTTGTTAATTGAGGATTAATTGTATTTAATACTAACCAAGATGTTAAGAGAAGGATGAGACCAAGAACACCATTTTTAATTCTTGTTAGGGCAGCGCTCATCTTGGCTGGATCTCCCGCAGAACCCATATATTCTATTCCAGCGATAATCAATATTGCAAATACCGCAACTCCACCTAAGGATATTCCCCATTCGTAGATATATGCTATTAATTCGTGGATTTGAGTATCAGAAGTTAACTCTGTGCCTAATGGTGATTGAGGCCAATTAGCTTCAAGTCCACCACTAGCAAAAGAGGCTAGAGGTATTATCATTAACAATAAACAAAATATAGCTATCTTTCTCATAATATTTATTAATCTTAACATATAAATAAAATAGATACTAGTCTTATTCGCATATACAATCGTCCTCAGAACCAACAACCGCATTTAGACACTCACACCAATAACAGTCAGGTGGGCAAATAACACATCTGTCGGCACCCAATAAATAAAATTGACCAGAGGGGCAACTAGGCGTTACAGCACAACTCTCTCCAGCTGGAACAGCATATTCTGTGGGAACGCAAGCATTAGCACAATGACACCAAGTAGAGCCCTCTGCACAAACACAATTACCATTAATATCCTCATATTCTCCCGTTCGACAAGAACTCTCGTCTTCACCTTCTTCGCCCTCATCTTCTTCGCCTTCTTCGTCATCATTATAAACAACCAAATCACCAGAAGACCCAGAGCGAACTAAATGTATGCAACCAACTTCTTCGTATTCTTGTTCTTCTTCTGTGTTTTGATTAATAGCATTGACATTGGGAACATCAATAGCGATAGTGCTTCCCATTAACATACCGCAACTAGAACTAAACCAACCGTCTGAATAATGATAAAGTTTTAATTGACATATTCCTCCGGAAACATAGTCGCCACTATTATTTAGGTTGCCATTTGCATCATATCTGTCACTAGTAATTATTTCTTTCTCACGATCTGATAGTTTACGATAACTTTTGACAGAAGCCCATGGATCTCCTATAGCCTGAATTGCATTTTTGCCATCAAACATCTTAATTGTCTCATCGCTACCAAAAGAAACAACCGACTTATTCCCCTTGTAATCTTCTTCATCCCAAACAACAATATAATCGCAGGGGACGCCTTGATTATTCGTAGATCCAAAAACTAAATCTGAATAATCACCATTAAGTTCCCACAAATTGGGCAATTCCCGTATAGTTGTTAGTTGAGGATTAATTGTATTTAATACTAACCAAGATGTTAAAAGAAGTATCAAACCAAGAACACCATTTCTAATTCTTGTTAGAGCAGCGCTCATCTTGGCTGGGTCTCCTGCCGAACCGATGTATTCTAATCCAGCAATAATTAAGATTGCAAACACTGCTACTCCACCTAAAGAGATTCCCCACTCATAAATATATGCTATTAATTCGTGGATTTGAGTATCAGAAGTTAACTCTGTGCCTAATGGAGATTGAGGCCAATTAGTCTCTAAACCACTAGCGAAAGAAACTAAGGGAACCGTGAGAAATAATATTATAACCTTTAAAAACCTAAGCATTATATTGTCTTAATTGATTCAAATATATAGTTGATTTGATTTTCAAGACCCTTAACTCTAGTATTAAGAGCAATCACTGATATTAAATAATAGTTGCCATCAATTTTAATTGCTCTCTCTTTAGAAATAGCAACCTTCCCATCAGCATAATCATATTGAGCTTCAAATTGTAAAATATCATCTTCGATATAATCTTTGCTTTTGACTGACATAGATATGCCTTGCTCTCCTGAGATTTCTCTCATGAAATCTTCGGCTTCTTCAATATTGTCTAAATCAAGTTTGGCTCCAACTATCGTGGTGGGAAACTCTAAATCTATTGAAAAAGCAAAAAGTAAAATATCCATATCTGGATGATTAACCGACACACTAGATTCAGACCTTATCCAACTAGACGGATATTCTATTGATATTTGCCCGTTTAAAACAGCTTCTTTGTAATCGCCTGCCTTTTCCTTCTTCACTAGAGAAGTCAATTCATCCGATGTCAATCCTTCAATGTTTACTTCTCCAGATATAATCTTCTCAATTGCCTGAGCGTCAATGCCAGACATCATTTCTTCTATGTCGGGAGTCTTGATTTGAGGAATATCAGGCATCAAAGAATAGTCATAATTAAAATCAACCTTGCTAACTCTATATATAGAGAAAACTACTAAAATAACGACCATTATGCTACATAAAATAACTGTTCTTTTGTTTTCGTAATCCATAATTTTTTATTAAAAAGATATCTGCCACCAAGGAACAGAAAAACTATACCCCATTAACACCATTATTAACTCTACTATAAACCATGCGGAAATAATAATCAATAATCCATTTCTAATTGCAACCCACATAGATTTTATTTTCGCTACCACCTCTACGCTACCAACGGCAATATAAAACATTATTCCTGAATATATAATTAGCATAATTAATAAAAATGGTATTACTTGCCACAAAATAAAATCTAATATGTTTTTAAACAGTATAAATATATGTTTTATCTCGCAACTCTCACTTTCATCCCATTCAGTATCAGGATTATTATGATTAAGTCCACAAGGAATGAAACCAGTGCCACCCGTATCTTGGATATACTGAAACGAACCTAGCGTTGCCTCACTTACATTCTCACATTCGGGATCTACACAAGAATAAACTTTCCAAGAATAATCTCCAACACAAGACAAACTTAATCTTCGTTCTGTCTTCTTAATAATCTCTTCTAGTATCGTCTTTGTTTCTGCACCTTCTTCTTCAGGCGTACAAAACACTTCTAAATAATATGTATTTACTCCTAAAACATCGCTCCACTCAAAATCTACAAAACGAGCATCTTTTGAATGTATAATCTCTCCAATCTCGGGGCTAATAATATTTGGAGATTCTAAATCAACGATCTTAAAACTAGCTTCGGTAGCAACCCCACACTCAGAATCATCAACACTATTACAAGCGCTTATTGACCAAGTATATATCTCTCCCATTTCAAAATCACCAATAGTAATAGTGTTATCTGTTACCATTCTTGACTCTCCTGCTAGTGTAAAAAAATATGCCCGAGCACCGGGATATTGTTTCCACTCAAACCTTACTGGGTTAATAGCTTCTTCGTTTAATGGATAAACTATTTCGGGCATACCACCGGTCGTCTTAAAGCTTCTCTCAGACCATTCGTCTTCACAATATTCAGGCCTTCCTATTTCGTCCCAACAAGACTTCACTCTCCAAGAATAAAGAGTGTCTAAGCTTAGTTTATCACTAGATAATGATACCGAATTTGTTCTTGAAACGGCCCCATCAAACATAGCGCTCTTTACTACCGTGCTATAAACTACAGAATCATCTTTTAAGAGCTCGAATATATATGAGTTAGCTCCTACTGGAGAGTCCCACTGGAATTGAACTGGCCAGCTGATTGGTTTCTCGCCATCAGGATCATCTCCAGGAAAAGTAAGGCGAGGTAGATCAACCGTAACATCTTTTGAAACTTCGAAATAATGCCAATCACTATAGTTGGTGCAAACTAAATTTGGAGCATGTCTATCACAAGCCCGAACTCGCCAACGATAAGAAGAATAATCGCTCTTTGTAAAGAGCAAATAATCTTCATTTAAAATGTTAGTGGGTGGTTTAGCATCGGTAATTGAGGCAGATATTGAATATATTGGAGTGTTGCGTGTTTTTATTAAAGGATGATCTTGAAATGTTTGCCAGAAAGTAAATTTAGGAAGTCTTTGCTGAACATCAATTTCATATCGATCATAATACTCATAATTAACTCGCGAAGACCCAATTGTTTCTTGCAACTTTCGAGTATCACACCATTGAGGATTGGCTTCTTTTAAAGCATTTACTGTCTCGGGGACCAAACCAACAACTGTTTCTGAATCTAACAGAGTAAAAAAGCTCTTATTCTCCGTTGGTGTTCCAACTTTTAAAACCTCTGGTGAGTCTTTTGTTTCAAAGCTCCACCAATCGCTCCAATTGCCACAGTTTGAGCCAGAGATACTACAGCAGGCCCTGATTCTAAATTCAAAAGAATCATCAGAACGAAGCAAGCAGTTATCAGCTACAAAATCATACAAACAACTCTGTTGATACCATAAATTGTTGTAAGCTAGACAGCTACCCCCAAGAGAAAAAAGGCACTTAGCGCCGTAAGGAACGGCTTCATTCATTATTCTTAAAAAGCTATTCTTGGATGAGGACCGATAGCTACCCCAGTTACAAGATGTATCATAAACTCTATCGGAATCATTATCATCATAATATTTGGCTAAATTGGAGCAATTGCTATTAAGGACAGAATTTGATTTTAAAACGGCGCCAAAGGTTGATTGCTCCCTTCGGCCCTTTTCATCCGAGGGTTCAGATGTTTTGTAAGTAAAAGATGGGATTTCGTTTTGAGGAGTAAACCTTAAGCATTGACCCGTTGTAAGTCTTTCTGTAAAATATTCTAGAGTTGATTTAGTTTCATTGTAAGCGACATCAAGAGGATTGGCGTTCGTCTCTCCAATTTCAATTAGATACGAATGAGGAGAGCTTGTGCCCAACCAACCAAACCCTGCTACATTGCGCCAACTAAGTGTAGCCGGCAGAAGAACATCTTTATTATCCTCTTTTCCGTTATAGCTTGGATCTTTGGGTATATCTAAACAACCACCCTCACAAGGCCAACCCCAATGACATTGACTTTGACATTTTTGCCAAGGATAGCCACGATTATATGAATACCAACAACCACCACAACAAGGATCACACCACCTCTCTCTAACTACCCCACCACAAGAAGAATAACCCGATTCTCCCGTAACACTACCGATACATTGACCCGAATAACATTTTGGGCAAGGATTGCACTCGTCTTCATCTGCATAAACATTAGGTATAAACAAAAAAACAACGGAAAAGAGTAATAAGATATATGTTGCTTTTTTAATCATTGTAATAAATTAGATAATTCTACCCAGTTATCAACGCTTAATCTTTCGGCTCTTATCTTTGGATCAAGCCCAATAGATTTTAGATGTTTTTCAACTTCTACTTTGTCTAATTTTAACCCTTTTGACAAATTATTCAATAGTTGAGCCCGGGGACGAGAAAAACCAGCCCGAGCGACCTTAAAGAAAGTGCTACCATTTTTCTTTTCTTTGACAATAATTCTTATAACCGAACTATCAACATTGGGCACCGGATAAAAGCATTGCCTAGGAACTCGAAATAATACTTTTGGATCTGCATAAAACTGAACAGATAGAGCTAACAAATTCATATCTGGTGGTTTAGCGCATATCCTTTGAGCCACCTCTTTTTGTGTCATTAAAATCATTTCTATTGGTGGGTTTGTACTCTCCAAAAACATTCTAATAATCGCGGGGGCAATATAGAAAGGGGTATTGGAAAATACCTTATACTTTCCTTGAGGAATAACATCTGTACCCTTTAATATATCCCCCTCAATAACCTCCACATTACTATCAACTTTATCTTTTAGTATTTTGACTATCTTCCTATCCATCTCAACTGCAATAATCTTTTTAACCCTTTTAGATAATGGTATTGTTATTGCTCCAAGGCCGGGACCAACCTCTAGAACAACATCCTCTTTATCTGCATGAGAAATCATCCTCTCTACAATACTTTGATCAATAATAAAGTTTTGCCCCATCTTTTTTAGTGGGGCAATCTCGTTCTCTTGCATTAATTCTACTAACTCTTCTTTATTCATAGTTCTTAAAACCTATGGCCCAATCTGTAAGCTCCAAAAGGATTAGTTCCGCCACGAACTTCAAAGTGAACATGACAACCAGTTGCTCCAATAGTGTAACCAGTATTACCCATATATCCAATTACTGATCCCTGAGAGACGCTCTGACCCTTAGAAACTAGCATACGAGATAGGTGGCCATAATATGTTGTTGTGCCATTAGAGTGAGACAATTTAATATAGTTTCCACCAACTCCATGATATCCCAAGGCCTGCACTGTTCCAGCTGCTGAAGCATATATCGGAGTACCACAGGCATTGGCAATGTCTACAGCATTGGTTGCGTGTAGTCTTTGGCTAATAACTCCACTAGCTGGAGCAATAAAGCCCGAGAAAAATGCCCTAGAAACTGCAGGTTGTGGTTGTGGTTTTTCTCCACCGGGGACAATTAAAACATCCCCTAAGCTAATAGAAGAATCTTCATCTAAGTTATTGAATTCGTAAATATCTTCTGTTTTAGCTTTATATTTCTTAGCGATGCTAGCCACTGTTTCGCTATTACCAACAATATGGAAAACTCCCGAAACAGGAAGAATGATTAAGTCGGTTCCGACTTTTAATTTAGTATTTGTTAGCTCATTAGCCCAGATGATAGTATTACTGGATATATTGAATTTTTCGGCAATAGCACCAACACTATCTCCAGCTTCTACAGTATACGATATTATTTCTTTGTTTTGTTCTGATTTAGTAGCTAGAATCTGTGTTGTTGGGTAATAAAGTGGGGCAGATGCATAAATTGTATTATTCTGAGCAATTAAAAGATCTGAGTATTCCTCAGATAATACTACTGGCGCCAAAAACATATCTTCGTTTGAGTTTTTATCAATTACAGGAAAAATATAATCTTGGTTGATAGTATCGCCACCTCCTAAAAAGATAAAAGAGAATATTAAAACTACTGATAAACGAAAAGTCAAAGAAGGCTCTCTCAGAGATCCCTTATTCTTAGCTATCATTCTCTTTACTGTACTAGCAAAGTTACTTTTTAAGAAATTACTAATATGATTGTATTTCTGAATAAAAACCCAACCGATGCTCACATTGTAGCAATTTGGATAAATTTGTCAATACTTAGTCTTATCCAACGCAAGATGAGCATGAAATGCCCACCGCTTTCCAATTTAATTCCATTAAGGCGCCAGGCGCCTTAATCCGACCTCCTTAATTTAACCAATCTATTTACTACATACTTCGCTTAATTAAGGGGCTTAGCGCCTTAATCTAGGCGCCTTAAAATCAAGATTGATTAACTGTCAACTATGTTCCATAGCTTAAACAACTTAATTACAATCACTACAAAGTCTTGCTTCGGGCATAATCTTTAGCCTTTCTATCTCTATTGCTTTACCGCACTTCTCACAATTACCATAATTATCACCATCAAGCTTGCTCAAAGCATTATTGATATTTGAAAGCTTAGTCTCTAGTGTTTTTTCAATTGGCAAAAGAGAGCTATACTCTTCTACTTCGTCGGCTTCTTCGTCTAAAACTCCCTCTGCTTTAAAATCAGGAAACCTTGTCTTCCAATCTCCTTTGTTGTCTTTGCTCTCGCTAGCAAATTCTTCCATTATCCCTTCTAAAGACTCCTTCTCTTGTTTTAACTTTTCCTCAAACTCTTTTAATTGTTTTTTGTCCATATATTTTAATAAATTGAATCTAGAACATGTTTCATTGTTTCCTCAGACAAGGTGAATAGGAAATAATCAACCATATTCTTTTTAATTACTGAATAACAAACACTAAAGGAAGCTTCTTCTATCTCTTCTTCTGTTGCGGCAAAATAGTCTTTGCACCTTACAGAATAACCACTATGATCTCTTGGTGTAAAAAACTGGTCAGTTGAATCATATTTTAAATTAAGAAAAGAGAGAAAAGATTTTAAGTTATCATCGGCGTCATCTTCCCATTCTCTCATCATTCCTGTAAATCCAGATATATCGCTTATCTTCACTGCAAAACCCAAAACATTGTATTCACCACGAGAGTGAAGAAACAAGTTAAAATCTTCTGGTAAAACCCTTAGAGCGAAAGATGTTGGCATTCTCAAAGAAAAACTATTTAAAAATGTTTCCGTTTTAAGATAATTTTGTTCTTTGGTGTTTGCTTGATCTAAGATAGATAGCTTTACTAAAGAATAATCGTCGTAACTATTTAAATAATATTGTTGAACTTGAGTAGTGAGTTCGTCTTTTTTAGTAATAACAGGGTATTCAAATTTACTATACTTCAAAAAAGATTCTGGAGCAGGCGGTTGATACACTATTACCTCCACTGTCTCGGTTGCCACAATTGTTTGGATTTCGACTTCAGTGCCACCCTTGCCCATATTCTGAATAACAATAGAAGCTAATAGAATAACTGCTACAACACCAAATAAAGCCAAAATTCTAGGTAAAAACTTCTGCGCCGAACCTGATTTATTCTGAGGAGGTTTAGGTAATGGATTATCTTCCATTATCTCTTGAGCAATATTGGGAACAGTGCCACTTTCTTCTCTGGCATCCACTCTTTTTGAAAACTCTTCTCTATCGCTAACTTCCTTTGCTTTCAGCTTTGCTCTCAATTCTAAAGCAATATCTTCGGTATTGTTCTCTTTCTTTTGGTTTTTTAAATAATCTTCGTAAAAAGACATGTTAATTAATATTCTCTTGACTATCTTTAGCCAATTGAAGCATAAATTTAAAGAATTCTTGGTTTTCTTTTATCTTAACAAGATCTACCTCGGGACTAGAAGAATTAGATTGGATATATTTTGTAACAATATCCATATCGGTTAATTCTTTCGTCTCTTCTTTCTTGGGTTCTGGCTTCTTCTCTGTAGCTAATTGCTCTTTGGGTTTTTCTTCTTTCTTCTCGATAATTACTTCTTTCTTAACTTCTGGCTTCTTCTCTATAACTGGCTCTTCTCTTCTAGTTTCTGGTTTTGAAATCACATCTTCTTTAGGCTTTTCTCCTAAGAGAGTATCTATTTCGGCGATTCGCTTTTTAATATTATCTCCACGACTTACAATCTTATCAATATCTTTTTCTTCTTCAAGTATCCTTCTAACCTCTTCAACTAAAGACCACTTATCCTCTTCAACATCTCGTCTACTATCTTCAATGTCTCGTCTCTCTGTCTCTGCTTTTCTTTGCTCATCTACTGTTTTTGAATTAGCCTCTCTTTCTTGAACACTCTTCTCATCTTTAGCAATTTTCGCTAACTCTCCTTCTACCTTTTTTAATTCTTCTTCTAAGCCAACTCTCTTCTGAGCCAATTCTTGTCTCTTGTCTTCAAACTTTTTATTAAGAACAGTTATTTCTTCTAATTTTTCAGATAAAACTCTTTTTTCTTCTCTTAGCTCTCCGTGTTTAATTTCACCCAATATCTCTTCTTCTTTATTGAGAATTCTTTGGTGTTTGATCTCTATCTCCACCTCTTGAGATTCTATTGCTTTTATCTTTTCTTCCTCGGCCCAACGCCTCTCTTCAATATCCCTTCGATTGTCTTCTACAATTCTTCTCTCTTGAGATATTTTCTTTTGCTCTTCAACATCTTTAGTAGAGCTTTCTCTAATTTCTAAGTCTCTTTCCTTTTTTTCTATTATACTCTCTTCCTCTTTAATACTATCTACTGCTTGCTCAATTGCCTCTTTCTGCTTAGCCAAAGACTCCTTCTCAGCCAAGATAGCACTTTTTTCCTCCATAATATTTTCTAAATCTATGGGGGCTTTTACTTTTTGCGATTGATAATCTTTGTATAGTGACATTTCATTCTTCTTGAGATTTTGTTAAAATATAGATAAAAAATTCTCTGTCTTCCTCGGCTTTTTTAAGATCATCTTCAGGAATTTGAGAATGACTCAAAATATATTGTTTTACTAATTCGTAATCTGTTTTTTGTAAAATATTCTTCTCTTCTTTGGTGGCGCCATCTAAAATTGTTTTTATCTCGTTTATATTTGCACCCATCTCTGATTCTGTTTTTGAAACATCATTTAATTTTAAAGATAGCGCCCTTTCTTTCTTACTAATTTCCGACAAAGCATCTTCCAAAACCCACCTCTCTTCTTCTAGCTTATCAATCTTATCCTCAATTGTCCACCTCTGTCGCTCTATTTCTCTTTTTTTAGTAGCATCCGCCTCTTTTTTCTCTTTGTTGTCAATATCATTCTTCTTATCTTTCTCAGAATTTTCTTTTTCTGAAACGATTTTCAAGTTATCTTCAATCTTGCCCTTCTCTTTGAGTAATTTATTCATATCTGACTCAATAGACTTTCTAATTTTAACAATATTTTCAAGACTTAATTTAATATCTTTCTTTCTTTTAAGCATGTCTATTCTGTCTAGGGCAAGCTCGGTTTCTTTTTGGTTATTTTTATTTTGATCTTCTAAGTCAACCATTCTCTCTTGATCTAAATCAACACTTTTAATAGCTTTAGATATTTCAAATATCTTCTCGTCCCAAGCCCACCTTTCTTTTTCAATAGCACGCCTCTCTTCCTCCCATAACTTTCTCTCAGATTTAACTAATCTTTTTTCGTCTAAAGTTTCAGTGGCATTTTCTCTTTCTATAATCTCCTTCTCTCTAGACTCTATGGACTGCTCTCTTAGCAAAACTTCTTGAAGCGAAAAATCTAAAGACTTCTTTTCTTCTAATAACTCCCTCTTTTTAATCTCATTTTCTTTTTTAATTCTTTGAATATCCTCAAAAACCACCCTCAAATCAGAAAGCTTTTTTATCAAAAAGTCTTCGTTTTTTTCTTCCTCTATTTCTTTTTTCTTTTTCTCTTCTTCTGCTTGTTGCTTTCTTAATTCTTCTTCTTTAATCGCTTTTATCTTATCCTCTTCTTCTTTTCTCTTTCTTGCCTCTTCAGCTTTCTTTTTCTCTTCTTCTTTTCTCTTTCTTGCCTCTTCAGCTTTCTTTTCTTCCTCCTTCCTTCTCTCTTCCTCTTTCTTAAACTCCAGAGCCTTCTTCTGTTCCTCGGCCTTCCTCCTCTCATTCATAACTCTAAGCTCTTCTGCTTGTTGCTCTTTAAGTTTGAAATCTTCTTCTGGTTTTTCCTTTTTCTTGGGCTCTGGTTTCCCAACAATTACTTCTTTTGGTGGAGTAGGAACCTGTTCTTTCTTTTCAATAACCTCATCTTTCTTGGGCTCTGGTTTCAAAACCTTCTTATCAGCAACTTCCTCTTTTTCATCTGAAGGCAGAAAACCATCTTCAACTTTTTTAGTCAATTCTCCAATAAACCTATTAGCAAAAAACATAGGTTTTTTACCATTTTTAATAGTGGCAATATCTCCTTGCATTGTTCTCACTTCGGAAGATATTGTTTGTTCTTTTTGAATGTCTTGTTGTGGCATTTTATGCGTCTTTAATAGATAAATTGATTCTTCCTTGATCATCAATACCTATCACCCTAACCGAGACAAAATCGCCTAACTTTAAAACATCTGATACTTTTTCTACCCTACTATTTGATATCTTAGAAATATGCACAAGACCTTCTTGGCCGGGTAAAACTTCAATAAAGGCTCCGAAATCAACAATTCTTTTTACCTCGCCTTGGAATGTCTCACCTACCTCAACTTCTCTAATAATATTTTTAATCCATTCTACCGCTTTATTCAATGACGCTTCATCTTCGGCGGTTACAGAAACACTACCCGAATCATCAATATCAATCTTGGCTCCAGTGCCATCAATAATCTGATTAATTACTTTTCCTCCCGGCCCAATCACTTCTCTTATTTTATCAGGATTAATTTGAAATGCAAGAACTCGGGGAGCATATTTAGATAATTCGGCTCTAGGACCATCTATCACCGATTTCATTTTATCAAGAATTTTAATTCTAGCTCTGTATGCTTGGGCTAAAGACTTAGTAAACATTTCTTCGTTTATTCCACGAATCTTAACATCCATTTGTATTGCAGTAACACCATCGATTGTGCCGGCAATTTTAAGATCCATTCCGCCATAATGATCTTCTAGTCCTTGAATATCTGTAAGTAATTGATACTTGTCTCCATCTTCAATAATTCCAATAGATATCCCAGCTACTGGTTTAGTAATTGGAACCCCTGCGTCCATCAAAGCTAAAGATATTCCACAAACGGATGCCATTGAAGTAGATCCATTAGAAGACACTATTTCAGAAACCACCCTAATAGTGTAAGGGAACGATTCGGGAATAACAGGAACAAGAGCTTTTTCGGCCAAAGCGCCATGGCCAATGTCTCTTCTGCTAGGACCTCTCAGGGGCCTAACCTCTCC
>JAQVRO010000031.1 GCA_028701035.1 Minisyncoccota bacterium | reverse complement strand
GCTAAAAGTAAATCAATTAATTCCTCTTGCTTTAAACTATTGCTTGTCCAAAAAGGAACACTATCACCGCCATAATTAATCTTAAAATTATTATCCGAATTATCACTAATCCAAAGACTGCTGCTATCGGTAAAGCCAACACTATTTACCGTAAAACTACCATCAATATTTCTAGATTTTGAAAAATCAGTAATTACAAATCCATTACTTGGAAAATCACTAAGCATGTCGTCTCCATTATTTAAAACCAGTATTGGTTTTTGTGAGTATTTAAAAGGGGCATTACCGTCAAACAACAATACATCATTTTTAAAAGGAGATAAAAATCTCCTATATTTTGAGACTTTGATTTTATCTTTGATTATTAAAAGGAGAAATTCTTCAAATCTACCATTAGAAGAAAAAGCCACCATTGCTGGCATTTTGACATAGCAAGCCAATTTGAAAAATATATTCATAATTCTCTTTCAGGTGGTATTTGATAATAATCTAGGATATATTTAGCTAACTCGCCGAATATTGGAGCGGCTGAATATTCAGAAGTCTTAGCTTGAGGATTATCCAACTTTACAAGTATTAAAAACTGAGGATTAAAAGCTGGAGCATAACCAATAAAACCCTGTATTGTTTTGTCAGAATATCCAACCTTATTAATTTCCAATGATGTCCAGGGTATTTGAGCAGTCCCCGTCTTTCCGGCAATATAGTATCCAGGAACTTGAGCTGTTTTAGCAAAACCATTTTCAGTAACACTAACCATCATTGAGGTAATATCAAGGCTGGTCTTAGGAGATATGACTCGCTCTCCTTGCAATATGCTTTTATTCTCCTCAACAATATATGGATTAATTAATCTTCCACCATTAGCTAGGGCAGAAAAAGCCTTAAACATTTGGATTGAGGTAACCTCTATTCCTTGACCAAAAGAAGCGTTGGCATAATTAATATCGTAACCCTCCTTAAAACTAATATTAGGTGGTAAAACTTCGCCTGGTAAATCTATATCCGCTTTTTCGAAAAAACCAAACTTCTCTATATAATCTTTGAAAGTATTATGGCCGATAAGATTCTCAACATAAACTGTTGCGGTATTGATTGATTTCTCTAAAACTTCTGTCATAGTTACCTCACCCCAAGATCTTTGCGCATAGTTTCTTATCGTTCTACCTTTTACTTGAACAGAACCAGTATCGTGATATTTATCAGTTGGCGTAATTTTATCCTCATTTAGGGCTATAGCCATTGTTATAGGTTTAAATATGGATCCCGGCTCATAAGGATTATGTATTGCGGGATTTTTAAAAACCTTAAAATTAGATTCTTTAGAATATTCGTTAGGATCAAAGCTAGGATAATTAGCTAAAGCAATAATTCTTCCGGTATTAGGATCACCGACCAAAACAGTCCCCCCTTCAATACTCAAATTTTCAACAGCTCTCTCTAATAAATTCTCAGCCATAAACTGAATATTGTAATCAACTGTTAGGGTGATGTCCGCTCCACTATTAAAAGCTCCAAAGGTTTTACTAATCAAATACTGATGAAAAAACTTTTCCGTTTCCTTAAACGATTCTGATCCTTCTAGCATAGAATTGTAATGTTCCTCTATTCCATACTGCCCAGTATTGTCTCCACCAACAAAACCAACTAACTGAGATGCTAAACTATTTTGTGGATAATACCTTACAACCTCTTTCCTTACATAAACACCGCCAAAATCAAGATCCTTTAGTTCTTTAACTTCTTCTTGAGTTAGCCTTTTCTTAATAACCTCATAAGCACTATCTTGTTTGACTAATTTTGTTAAAATAATGTCAGAATTAATATCTAATATACTAGATAGAGACTCTGATATTGCATTAACATCTTCTTCTTTTTGTTTAACTTCTCTAGGAGAAACATAAATGTATTCCCAGTCTCTATTAATCGCTAAGGGATAACTCTGACCCAATCTATCTTTAATATATACTCCCCCACGATCGCCTAAAACTTCAGAATATGTTTTTTGCTGGCCCTGAGCCATGGCCCGCCAATAATCATTTTTAGTTATTTGAAAAGAAACAAGATAATAAGCAACTACTAAAGAGTAGATGCAAAAACAAAACAGAACTAAATTAAATCTAAAATTCTTCATTGTAATTTAAATTACCTTGCAGCGATTTGAGTCTCTGGCAATTCAACATATTTAAAACTTTCAACTTTTTCAAAATTAGCTTCTGCTACTCTAGAAAAAGAATTAGTGCTTAAATAACTGTACTCTTGAGTGCGAATTGCTTCTAATGATCTAGATATCTCACTATTGTAATCGTTAATAGCGTATGTCGTTTTAGTCATCTCTGTAACTTGAAAAACATACAAACCAGTCATTAAAATAACCATAAAAAAACCAATTTTGTAAAAACGATCGCTTAATAAGCCCTTAACGATAAAAGATGAATCTGTTTTTTTGTTTAATACAAGAACTTTCATTGTTTTGTTTTAATTAAAATTCTTAATTTTGCCGACCTTGATCTTAAATTATTTTTTAATTCTTTAATACTTGGAACAATTGGCTTTTTAGTTAATATCTCTGCATTGTCACTAATTTCTTTAAAAAAACTCTTAACAATTCTATCCTCTAGTGAATGAAAAGATATTGCTACTAATTTTCCATTTTGTTCAAGTAAATCAAATGCTACTGGAAGAACCCTAGATATATTTTCAAGCTCATCATTAACCGCTATCCTTAAGGCTTGAAATACTCTTGCGCTTGCTTTTCTGCTCTTGGTTATCCTATACACTATGTCGGACAACTCATCGGCCTTGTTTATCTTGTTAATTTTTCTAACATCTACAATCTCTTTGGCGATTTTCTTAGCCATATTCTCTTCGCCGTAATTAAAAAGAATAAAAGAAATGTCTTCTTCGGACCAATAATTAACTATTTCCCAAGCAGTGATTCCATTCTCGGTAGAATAACGCATATCTAGAAATTCGTTTTTTGTAAAGGTAAACCCCCTTCCGCTATCATCGATATGCCAGCTAGAAAGTCCCAAATCAAATACAATTCCCGAGATATTATTAAAATTATTTTTCTTAACAATACTTGCTAAGTCAACATAACTTCCATTGACCGCAACTAATCTATCTTTAAACCCAGCACCCTTAGCTTTATCTTCTACTAAAGATATATTTCTAATATCTCTATCAATTGCTAACACTTTACCTTTGGGGCCATTCTTTTCCAATATTGCTAACGTATGACCACCCTCTCCAGCGGTACAGTCAATAAAATTTTGATTTGGCTTAATATCAAGGAACTGTAAAATCTCTTCTTTTAAAACGGGGGTATGCATAACTATATCCCTAACTCTTTTAACCTCTCAGCAATATTCTCTCCTTCTTTCTCGGTTACTCCTTTATACTTTTCCCAAACATCTTCATCCCAAACTTCTATTCTATTTAATACTCCAACCAAAATTGCCTTCTTGCTTAAAGAGGCATATTTCTTTAAATAATCTGGAACCAGTATTCTTCCCATGCTATCTATGGAAACTTCCATAGCTCCTCCAAGCATTAGTCTGGAAAACCCCCTAGCATCAGATTGAGACAACGGTAATTTACTTATCTTCTCGGCCAAAGATTGCCACTCCTTTGCAGAAAAGATAAACAAACACTGATCTATCCCTCGTGTAATAATTGCTTTCTTGCCAAGCAAATTACGAAATTTAACAGGGACTCCTAGTCTCTTCTTTTCGTCTAATGAATATGTGTATTCGCCTATAAACATGTTTTAGTTATCCACAGATATTAATAGTTATCCCCACCTTTTTCCACAACCCACCATATTGTCTCCACTATACCCCACAAAGCCACATTTAGTCAAGAATATTTACCACCTCAATTTCCCGTTTATTTTCGAAAGTTTTCCACAGCTTTATTTCAAAAACACCCTGATTTTTTATTTCAGGGTGTTTTTTAAATAAAATTAAGTATTAAGATATTCTGACGCTTTGTCTAATTCTCTCCAACTTTCTTCTAGCTCTAGAATCAAGAACATCTTCTCTTTTTCTTTCTAGCCATTCTACTAGAATAGATATGTGCTTTCTAAATAGTACAAAAATTAAGAGAGTTGCAAGTAATGGTAAGATTACAAAGTCAATAAGTTTGTTGTCAGTTAGACCCGTCGAGATATGTGTTGCTACTCCAGCAACAACACCTCTTGTTACGAAAACCTTAGCAGTATCGTTTACTGATTTAGATCCGCTAGATGCAAACGCTGTGTTAACTATATTAGTTGATCCAATGCCAAATTGTTGTTCTCCTGCTACTCGAGCATTGAATACGACTACCCTACTTTGTCCTTTGGAAACATTACCGATATTAATTCCTTGTGCTATATCTCCGCTACTAGCTACATCGTCAATGGTTAATCCGTAGGCATATACAAGCCCACTAGGTAAAACATCCCTTACAACTACATTGTCCATATATCCATCTGATTTGACACGGATATAGAAAGCTATTAGTTCTCCCGGAGCTACAGTGACAGAGTCTAGCCACTCAGTGTTTCTGTCTACACTTCTTACCCATTTCTGGATTGTGAGAGAGTCTTCGTGATAATAGTAATCACTTCCAGTCCTAAAGTTAAGAATTTGACCATAACTAATTCCACAATTACTCTGAGCTACGGCTCGGAAATAATATGTAGCATTGTTAGATAAGCCACTAATTGATCTATTAAAGTTTATGCTAGAGTAAGTTGTTTGCTTGCTAGTAGAATTATTTAAGTTAGATGACGATGTTCCGTATTCAAACCAGTAATGAGTATATTCACTATATGGTTCTACATATCCATTCAATACTGCTGAGTTAGTGCTAATAGACGATGCGTGATAAGTTGTGGCAATAGGAGAATCACATGTTGGAACTACTCCACCCCCACTTGTGGAACAAGTGGCAGTGTCTAGTGTTTGACCAGAGTGTCTTAAGTAGTAAGTATAGGTTGTGTTGTTAGATAAACCAGTGTTGGTATAAGAACCGGATCTGGTTCCACTAAGTAGTG
>JAQVRO010000030.1 GCA_028701035.1 Minisyncoccota bacterium | reverse complement strand
AACAGACCATTTTATAATGGTGATAGTTACGAAATAGTTTCCAACTGATTAAAAAGATCAAGAAAAGAAGAGAAAGAAAAAAAACTACCTACACAGCTTTCTGCGCTTGTAACCCTTACACGATATTCCTTAGAGCATATAGAGGAAATAATCGACGAATATATTAAGAATGAGTTTTCAGTTATTCATTTAAGAAGATTGAGTCTTTTGGGTTATTCTGCTATCGAAAATAGTCAAAATAGTTTTGGTTATACTGCCGAAGAGTTTATAGAGGCATGGAAGAGGGGTATGGACTATATTATTCAAAAAAACATAGAAGGAAATTATATTGTCGAAAGAGGCGCAGGTATTATGTTATCAAAAATATTAAAAGAATTTGATCCTAATTTTCTTGATTTGAGAAGTCCTTGCGGCGCTGGAATTGGCCAATTGGCCTATTTCTATAATGGCGATGTTTATTCTTGTGATGAAGGAAGAATGTTAGGAAATGATTTGTTTTTACTGGGGAATGTGAACGATGATAGTTATAAAAAAATATCTCAAAATTCAAAGATTAAAACCCTTGTAACGGCTTCTACTCTTGATAATTTTGCTTGTGACGAGTGTGTCTATAAGTCATATTGTGGTATTTGTCCAGTATTAAACTACACATTGTATGGAAACCTTTTTCCTAATATAAGAGCCACAGATCAATGTAAAATTAACGAAACTATGTTAGATTATTTATTTTTAAAAATGAAGGACCCGAAAGTTTTAGATGTTTTTAAAAAATGGGTATCTAGAAAAACGAGCTAAAATTATGTTTCACTTTCAATGGCATATAACAGAGAGATGCAATCTTAATTGTACGCACTGTTACAAAGAACAAAAGTTTATCAAAGAAGAGCTATCTACTCAAGAACTTCTGGATATTTTAGATCATTATTACAAGCAATTGAATGATTGGGGCCTTGATAGAGATCAAAACAGGATCTCATTTACTGGAGGAGAACCGTTCATTAGAGATGATTTTTGGCAAATCTTAGAAAATTGTTTTCAGAATAAAGATAAGATTACTTATGGTATTTTATCTAATGGGACATTACTTAGCAAAGAATCGGTTCAAAAATTAAAAGCTTTAGAGATAGATTATTTTCAGGTTAGCTTAGAAGGCTTAGAAGAAATAAACGATGAAATTAGGGGTCAGGGTTCTTTTAAAAAAATAATTAACGCGCTGGAATTACTTAATAACTTTAATATTGATTTTAGCATATCAATGACTGTTACGAAAGCTAATCTTCGGGAAGTCCCTGATGTTATTAGCTTAGCGAAAGAAATAGGAGCTAGCTCTATTGGTGTAAGAAGATTAGTTCCTGTAGGAGTAGGTAAAAAGATGGAGGAATTAATGCTTACGCCGCAAGAGACAAAAGATTTATTCAAATATATTAATCAAGAAAACAATAAAAGCGATTTTAGCGTTAGTGTTGGTTGCGAAGAAGGTTTGCTTGCACAAGAAATGATTTTGCCAAGAGGAATATGCAATGCGGGATATTATAGTTTTTCTGTTTTGCCAAATGGAGATGTCTATCCATGTAGAAGGTTACCAATTCTTTGTGGTAATTTGACTCAAAATAGTTTTCAGGATATACTAACTAAAAGCAAGGAGTTGCAAGATTTGCGTAATTTAAATAATATTAATCAAGAATGCCAGAGTTGTCCCTATTTCAATGAATGTTTAGGAGGAGCAAAATGTATTGCTGGTGGATATTTCGGAGATCCCTTTGCACCAGACCCTCAATGTTGGAGGCTTTTTGACAAGCTACCCGATCCAGAAAAAAAATGGAAAAGTAATAAAAAAGAGTATAGGGGTATTAAATACTTATGAGTGATAAAATACCAAAAATAAAAAAGAACATTAATGATTTTCTTACTGAAGAAGAGGGTAATATCAGTAAGAAAAAGGCCGCCGAATTGGCTGTTGGTGCAGCAGTTTTAGGTTTTGTTTTTCAAAGTTCAATAGTAGATGCCCACAACAGTTATCTTAAAAATGATGGTGATTCTGGTCAACACTTTTCTGGAGAAGGCACTGGTGGTGGCGCAGTAAATCACTCTAGCGCTTTCAAGAATATCGATGAAAGGGGGGTTCATAATAGTCACTCTTCGTGCCATAGCGCTCATAGCGCTGCTCATAGTAATTGCCACGGTGAGCATAACCAAACCCCGTGGCACAATGGTCATGGCTCTCAGAGCCCTCATTCCAGTTGTTGGACCTCACATAGTAATTGCCATGCTTCTACTCATACTAGTCACACTTCATGTCATTAGTGTGCCATAGCGCTCATTCTTCATGCCATAGTTCTTGTCATAGCTCTGGTGGTCGGTAATTAAACTTAAAAAAATATTATGAACAAAAAAAATATGTTAATTGCAATAATTTTATTAGCCCTAGTAGTCGCTGTTGTCTTTCTTTTTTGGCAAGATATTAGCAAAGAAGGAAACGATAATCAAAAAGCAAATATTACTCTTGAAAAAGCGGAAGATTATCTTTCGAATAAAGAGAATGAAAAAGCAATAGAGGCCTATAATTCTCTTTTAGAACAAGGTGCTCCTAGTCAAGATATTTTCATTGGTCTAGGTGTTGCCCATTTCAACAATCTACAATACCAGGAAGCAAAAAATTATTTCTACCGAGCAATTGTTATTGATTCTTCAAATAATCAAAAAAGGTCAAAGGCATATTCATATTTAGCATTAATTGCAGAAAGAGAAAAAGAATGGGATCTAGCAATGGAATATTCTCTAAGGGCAAAAGATCTTTTTTTCCAAAATACTACTCCAGATGTCTACTTCCCACCAGAATTTTCAATGATATTAATTAATTGTGCTATAGAGAAAGGAGATGTTGATATGGCTGAAAAGTATATTGCAGAAATGGAATCATCAACCATCAAATTGTCGCCGGAGTACAAAGCATTAATCTTAAAGCAAAAGGGTTTAATAGCCATTCATAGGGGCAATTATCAACTAGCTAGGGAATATTTTTCAAATGCACTTCAATCCTTAGATAATTTGTCACGACAAACGGATAAATCCGATGTAAAGTACGGTATGGTAATTTCTCTTTTTGGTCTTGGCGAATATGAAGAAGTTATTAATTTTACAAACCAAGAGAAAGAAGATTTTTTCTCTAATGGAAGCCTAGATCTTGTTCGGTCTTCGATTTACTCTGTTGGAGTGTCAAATATTAAAATGGATAATTTAGAAAAAGCCGAAGAATTATTTGATCGAACGCAAAGGATAAGATTGAGCTTACACCCAAATTATTTTTACGAACATTTTGCATATGCCGCACTAGTTCATTATAGTAA
This sequence comes from Minisyncoccota bacterium, assembly GCA_028701035.1. Lineage (GTDB taxonomy): Bacteria > Patescibacteriota > Minisyncoccia > Minisyncoccales > CSSED10-335 > MWBX01. Next base: position 1,793 of record JAQVRO010000030.1, on the reverse strand, counting down.
TGGGATTTTGGCTATTGCAAAGAACGATAAAGATCAAGCTCTTTTAAGCTTTGAAAAGGCAGTAGAAGTAATAGACCAAATATCACCAAGAAAATATGAAACATTTAGTTTTTCTCAAAGTGCTACTATTAAATTCATAGATTTACTTTCTCTATATGAGTTGGCTAATTTAAGTGGAAACCAAGAAATCATTCAAAAAGCTAATAATTTAGTCGATTCATTAAGTGCGGAAGAATTAAACTTTGTTAGTACTAGAAGAGTGGGTAATGGCGGTTCCATAATAGAAAAGATTAGAGAATCAAGGATATAAATGAGAAGAGTGGATATTAAAATTGCTTATCGTTGTAACAATAAGTGTAAGTTTTGCATCCAAGGTAAGAAAAGAGAATTTTTAAGAGACAAAACAACGGACGAAATAAGGAGGATATTACAAGAAAATGTTAAAGATTTTAAAGGTGTTGTTTTTACCGGTGGCGAAGTAACTATTGTGAATGATTTTTTGGAGTTAGTTGATTTTGCTAAAAGAATTGGATACTCATCTATCCAGATTCAGACAAATGGTCGGATGTTTTCCTATTTGGATTTTTGTAAGAAAACAATTGATGCTGGAGCTAATCAGTTTGCTCTTGCAATACATGGTTCAACTGAAGAAGTGCACGATTCTTTAACTAGAGTAGATGGAAGTTTTGATCAAACACTACAAGGAATTAAGAACTTAAAAAGTCTCGATCAAATAGTTTTAACCAATACAGTTGTTAATAAGATTAATCATAAAGATATTCCCAATATCGCAAAGATGTTAGTTGGTTTGCACGTTTATTCTTTTCAATTTGCATTTATGCACATTAATCCGGTAATTCAAAATGACAAAAATTTAATCGACGAAATTGTCCCAAGATACAAGGATGTTAAAAAATATGTAGAAGAGGGGCTAGATATAGGCATTAATGCAAATATTAAGTGTGCAACCGAAGCAATGACTCCTTGTATTATACCAAAATATATAGATTATATTGCAGAAAAATATATTCCTGAAACATTTATTTATGACAGCGATGTTGCTAGAGATTTTCAAAAAATGAAGAGAGATGGGGCCAAATTGAAGGGTCCCAAATGTTCAGAGTGTATTTTTTTTGACGAATGCGAGGGTCCATGGAGGGATTATGGAGAAATATTTGGTTTTGATGAGTTCGTTCCAATTACAAAATGAAAGAATTAGATATAAAAATAGGATATAATTGTAATAATAATTGTCTTTTTTGTCTCAACAAAGATAAAAGGGGATTCGATCATAATTTACTAAATCTTAAAAATCAAATTAAGAAATCAGCCGATGCAGGGTGCGAGAAAATAATAATTTCTGGAGGCGAGCCATTAATATATGATAGCTTTTTTGAGATTCTCAATTTTGCAAAATTTAATGGCATTAGATTTTGTGAAATTCAAACAAACGGTCGCATGCTTTCTTATGATGATTTTGTTAAAGAAATAAAAAATATCTTTGAGGATGCCTCTTTCTTGGTTTCTTTTCATTATCCAGATGCGGAAATGTATAAAAAATATTCCAGATCGGATGGTTTTCGTCAGGTTTTAAAGGGGCTCAACAATCTAAAAAATCATAAATTAAAAGTAACAACTAATACTGTTTTGTTTAAGGGTAATTATATGGAATTACCCAAGATTGTTGATATTTTAGATAAGTATGGTTGTGATAGTATTCAGTTTAGGTTTATTGATGGAAGAAATGTTTTTGATCAGTTTCATGATTTTGTTCCCAAAATGAAAGAATCAAT
>JAQVRO010000029.1 GCA_028701035.1 Minisyncoccota bacterium | reverse complement strand
CAGTATTCAGTTTATCAAAACTCTAGATCAAACGAAAAGAATATGGTGTATATTTCTACTTCGTATGTTGAATCTCCTTTTATTAATGGATTTTTGGCTCATGAGTTTATGCATTTAATTACTTTTAATCAAAAAGAAAAAAGACATAGGGTTGTCGAAGAAGTTTGGTTAAACGAAGCTAGGGCTGAATATGTTCCGACTCTACTTGGTTATGACGATAAAAATGATAATTTAGAAAGAAGAATGAATTCTTTTTTGAAAGAGCCCAACACCTCACTCACAGAATGGGAGGGTAACGAAAGAGATTACGGTGTAATTAATATGTTCACTAATTATTTAGTTGATCATTATGGAGTAGAAATCTTGTCTGACTCTTTAGCTTCTAAGAATGTTGGAATTGAGAGTATCAACGACGCGTTAAAGAAAAATGGTTACTCAGAAACATTTGCTAGTATTTTTACAGATTGGATGATTGCTATTGCCCTAAACGATTGTAGTTTTGGAGAAAAGTATTGTTATTTAAGTTCTAACTTTAATGGTTTAAAGGTTTTGCCAGATATTCGCGACTTGCCTTCATCTCACAACAGTTCTTTTTCATCTAGGGTTTCTACCAAGAATTGGCTCGGAAATTGGTATAGGGTAGTTGGAGGAAAAGACGATTTAATATTAGAATTTAATGGAGACCCTGATTTAAGCTATCAAGTGCCATATATCTTATGTGATAAGAAAGATAATTGCGAAGTTAATTTTATTGATTTAGATGAAGATAATAATGGAGAAATTATTATAGCAGATTTTGGTTCTTATGGTCAGCTTATTTTTATGCCATCGTTGCAGTCTAAAATTAGTGGTTTCAATGGTAAAGAAAAAGAATATTATTTTAGTTATAAACTGGCTACAGATGCAGTTATTAAAAAAGAAGAATATCGTCAATCTTTGCTAAACCAAATTAAAGAATTGGAGTTAGAAATTGAGCGGTTGCAGGGGTTAATCAATGCTCAAAGTCGTTGTTATATAAATTATAATTTGTCATTAGGCTCTCGTGGAGATGATGTAGCTTGTCTTCAAGAATTCCTAAGAGAGCAGGGGAGTGATATTTATCCCGAAGGATTAGTTACTGGCAATTTTCTTCATTTAACTAAGAGTGCAGTCATTCGGTTTCAAGAAAAATATTCTTCTGATATTCTAGCTCCACTAGATTTAGCTACTGGAACGGGTTATGTCGGCAGTGCTACTAGAACAAAGATAAATTCAATGATTAATGGGGATATCTAACAAAAAACAAAAACTAGTTTATTTATTAGGAGATATTTTATTCTTTGTTGTCGCTCTTTGGATTACTCTTTTTTTAAGGCACTTAACAATTCCTACGATTGATGTTTTTCTTTTACACTTACTACCTTTTTCTATTCTTTTTGTAACCTGGATTTTTGTATTTTATGTTTTTGGATTATATCAAAAACCAAGTGTTTTAATTAAAGACAAGTTTTTCAATAAACTTGTTAATGTTCAAATAGTAAATGCGGTTATTGGTATAGCGTTCTTTTATCTCGTTCCTTTGTTTAGTGTAACTCCTAAAACAAACCTCTTAATATGTCTTGTAGTTTCGTTGTTTTTAATTTTATCTTGGAGAGTATTTATTACTAATTTTTTTAGACAAAAGATTACCAAGGTTCTTTTTATTGGAGATAGTAAAGAAACAAAAGAGTTAATGGTAGAATTAAGTGAAAATTATTCTCTTTTATTTGATAATTATTCTTCAGAGACTGATTTTAATAATTATTCTATTATAGTAGTTGATTTAGAAGACGAAAAGATCAAGCCCATAATTTCAAAATTATATAATCTAATATTTTCTGGGGTTTTAGTAATTGATGCTCAGAAATTGTATGAAGATGTTTTCGAAAGGGTGTCATTGTCATATTTAGAACATCGCTGGCTTTTAAAGAATATTTCTAATTATTCTAGAGTTTTGTATGATCCACTTAAAAGAATTATGGATATTTTCGTATCTTTAATTCTATTAATAATTTCTTTGCCTTTGTATCCCTTTATATGTTTAGCAATTAAGTTAAATGACAGGGGTCGTTGTTTTATAATCCAAAAACGCATTGGTCAAAACGGAAAGATTATTAATATTATTAAGTTTAGGACTATGAGGGTTAATGATAGCGGTGTATGGGTAAAGAAAGATGATGAGCGTATTACTTCGGTTGGCAGAGTTTTAAGAAAAAGCCGCCTAGATGAATTACCTCAACTATTTAATGTTTTATTGGGAGATATATCTTTGGTTGGCCCTAGACCTGATATTTATGGTCTTTTGAGTCAATTAGAAGAAGAAATACCGTATTACAATATTAGAACAGTTGTAAGGCCGGGGTTATCTGGTTGGGCTCAGGTTAATCAGGAAAAACCACCCCAGTCAATAGAAGAAACAAAGATAAGATTAATGTATGACTTGTATTACATTAAAAATCGTTCTTTGTTCTTGGATTTTAAGATAATTTTAAAAACAATAGGTATTATCGCTTCTCGAAGCGGAGTATAAAAATATGAATATATTTATTACAGGCGGAGCAGGTTATGTTGGAAGTTTGTTAGCAGATTCTTTTTCCAAAAATAAGGACATTTCTTCTGTTATTTGCCTAGACAAAGATCCAATGCCAGAGATACTTAAGGATAATTCTAAGATTGTTTGGATTGATGCTAATACTGCCGATAATGATTGGCAAGATATTGTAAAAGAAAAATCTCCCGAAGTAATTATCCATTGTGCTTGGCAAATAAGAGAAATGTATGGGCAGAAAGAACTTCAAGAAAAGTGGAATATATTAGGAACTAACAATATATTTGATTTTGCTTTTGAAAATAATTTCGTCAAAAAACTAATTCATTTTTCTAGCGCTGCAGTTTATGGGGCTAGGCCAGACAATTCTCTAGATTATTTCTTTAGTGAAGCGGACGCTCCTAGAGAAAAAGATTATCTATATGGCAAAGAAAAGAAAACATCAGAAGAAGAATTAAGAAAAAGGTATGACAAAGCTAGTCATCGTCCTCAAGTTTTTGTAGTTCGACCATCTTCATTGACTGGGCCGTATAATAATCACGTGGTTAAGAAGTTTGGACTCCAAAGTGTTTTAAGAAATATTTTGCCCATTGTTCCTATTGCCAACGATAATTGGTGTCGTCAGTTTATACACGAAGATGATGTTATTGATATTATTAGTATGTTAGCTTTAAAAGATTTAGTAGGGGAATATGAAGTATTTAATATTACTCCCAACACACTATTAACTGGTCACGAAATTGCTAAAGTATTAGGCAAAAGAGCTATTAAGATTCCTATTCCTTTAATTAGATTAGTATTTTTCTTGGCTTGGCATATTACTAGGGGTGGTATTCCAACTGCTCCGGGGGGATGGAAAACATATTCTTATCCAATAGTAATGGATGGATCTAAAATCACCAAAAAATATGGTTATAACTATCAGTATCAATCTAGAGAGGCTTTTGAGGTTGATGATGGTAGGTATAATATAAAATAATGCCAAGAACACTTCTTTATATAAATATTTTCATATTTGTATTATCTGGTTTTTCTCTTTTCTTTTTTTATGAAAAGTGGGAGCCTGTTATATTCGAAAACAAGAAAGAGGATTCTATAATAATACAAAGCCCAGCTAAAACCGTATTTATTGAAGATGTGGAGGTTGTTGCCACGACAACCAAAAGAAAGATTTCTTTAAACGAAGATTTCATCATCCCGATCGGTATTGATAATTTAGAAAGTAGTTTATCTTCTGCTTTTATTAAACTAGTTTTTGATCCATCTAAAATAACAGTATCTGAAGTTAAAAAAGGCAATATATTTATAGGTGATGAATATCATTCAGAGTTTAATTATGATGTCGATAACAAAAAAGGCGTTGTTATTACAGGAATTGATGTTTTAACACCGATAGCATCTGATAAGCATGGAACCATTATTGAGATTACTGCTAACGCTAAGAGGTTAGGGGAGTCGGTTATTGAGTTCAAAGAAGTTGAGATATTTGACTTTAGTGGAGAGAGGGTTAATTATTCCATTAATCCAATAGAATTAATTATTGACTAATGTATTACTACGACCTACATTGCCATACTAATGTATCTAAAGATTCTTTTACAGATATATCTGACGCTGTTAGCGTTGCTAAGAAAAGAGGCCTTGACGGAATAGCAATCACTAATCATAATAAAAAATATGATGGACCGTTAATGATTGATGGAATTCAGATAATACCATCTATTGAGGTTACTATTGAAACTGGCTCGCATCTCTTGGCATATTTTGTAAATAACGATATTCCCAAAAGAGTTAGTTTTGACGAGACTATTAATAATATTAGGGCTCAGGGCGGTTATGCAGTATTGGCTCATCCCTACAGAAAGACTCATGGCTGGTTTGATTTAGAAGACCTTGATAATATTTTGTCCATCGTTGATGGGGTAGAGGTTGGCAATGCTCTAGACTGTGATGATCAAAGAGAATTAGCTAATAAGCTATTAAATAATGATTTGGTTAGAACTGCAGGATCCGATGCTCATATGGCGGGGCAAGTTGGCTTTGCTGTTGTTGAAGTAAGAGAGAGATTAACCAAAGACAATTTTAAAGAAGTATTAAAAGATGCAAAGATTGTAATTGCTCCCGGGTCTCATAATTTTAGAATGTTTTGGCATTTGAGAAATATGGCCAGTAAAATAAAAAGTATCATTAAGGATTTTAAAGTGTTGAGATTTGTATTTTATCGTGTTATAATGAAATCGTATTTTACAATTAAAAATAGAAGTTTATTAAAAATTAAATTTAATTACAAAAATGAATAAAACATTTAGTTTGCGAGGAATATTTTGGAACGCTTTCTTAAAGACAAAAGAAAACCTTTTGTTTTTTATGGGTTTCGCTTTAATTATTATCTTTGTCTCTCTTTTCTTTACAATGCCACTAGACTTCTATGCCGAGTCTATTAAAGAAGCTAATCCCTTCGGCCATTCTATTATCACCTTAATTTCATTTGTTTTAAGTATGGTTGTCGGTGCAGCATTAGCTCCGGGAATAGTAACTATATCGCTTAAGGCATCAAGAGGGGAAAAGCCTTCTTTAAAAGACTTTTTAAACAAGACTCAATATATTACTCGTATTATACTTGCTAGTGCTATCTATTTTGTATTAATAATAATTGGCTTCATCCTATTAATCATTCCAGGATTTTTCGTTTTAATTAGATTGCAATTTACTCACTATTTAATAGTGGATAAGAATATGGGGGCAATAGAGGCTATTAAAAAGAGTTACGAGATTACTAAGGGTAACACATTAAAGCTCTTTGCACTTAATTTAATTGTAGTTCCAGCTTTGGTGGTTTTGGGATTTCTTCTGTTGGTAATTGGAATGCTCGCCGTTATTCCTATGGTTTATATTATGTATGCAATGGTGTATGATA
>JAQVRO010000008.1 GCA_028701035.1 Minisyncoccota bacterium | reverse complement strand
TAGGGCTGTTTTTTTTATTGATTTTATTAGTGATTGCAATAATCCTTGAATATTTAAGAGTTGAGGTGGATAGGAACATTCCGATTATTGGTATTTTTTGGAATTACATTAAAAGAAAAAGAGAAAGAAATACTCTTGGCTCCGAAGTTTATTTCTTGCTAGGATCAATTATTGCATTGTCAATTTTCGATATTAGAATCGCAATCGTAGCAATATTAATGACAATATTTGGCGATGCCGCTGCAGCTATTATTGGTTATAAATTTGGTAAAACTCCAATAAAGTTTATTAAAGGAAAAGCGTGGGAAGGAGCTATTGCTGAATTTGGAATTAATGTCTTAGTTGGATTATTAATTATACCAAGCATGTGGTGGATTGTAATTATTATGGCTTTAGTGGCCACTACAGTTGAAGTTGCTAGTAGTAAGATAGACGATAATATCCTTATCCCGATATTTGGTGGTCTTGCTGGCCACGTATTGCTTTTTCTATGATTAAGAAAGAATTAAAACTTAAAGCTAGTAAAGAGAGAGCCGAGATACTTCAAAGATTCTTTAAAACGAAGAAAGGGGAGTATGGTTATGGCGATATATTTATTGGAGTAACTGTTCCCGTCCAAAGAAGTATTGTTAAAAATCATCCCGAGCTAACTCTTGATTACGCCATTTCTTTGCTTAAAGAAAAGGTTCACGAATACAGAAGTTGTGGCTTGATGATCTTAGTTGAAAAATATAAGAAAGGAGATCAAGAGGTTATTGTTGATTTATATTTTAAAAATACAAAATATATTAATAATTGGGATTTAGTTGATTTGTCTGCACCAAAGATATTGGGTGACTTTTTCTTTGCCAAAGATAAGGCTAGATTAAAAAATCTATTATATTCTAAAAATTTTTGGGAAAGAAGAATAGCTATGGTTTCTACATGGGGATTTATTCAAAGAGGTGATATTAAAACAACTTTTGAGTATGCTAAGGAATTATTAGACGATGAACATAATTTAATACACAAAGCAACAGGTTGGATGCTAAGAGAGGCAGGTAAAAAAGATAAAGAAGCCCTTAAGAAGTTTTTAGATAAAAACAAAATGCCAAGAGTGGCACTAAGGTATGCTATTGAGAGATTTAGTCCCGAAGAAAGATTATATTATCTTAAGAAATAATTCTTTTTGTCTTAGGATTAATTCTAGTTACAATTTCGTAAGGGGATGTTTTAATTGTTCTTGCAATATCATCTGCTGTAATGGTATTGCCAATTAATTCAACGCTATCTCCGACTTTTACTCCTGCTATATCAGTAATGTCTACCATAATCATATCCATGCAAACCCGACCCAAAACCTTTGCCCTTTGTTTGTGAATTGATACATAGCCAATACTAGATAAAGAATAGGGATAACCGTGCCAATAACCAATGGGTAAAATTGCTATCTTTGAATCCCGCTTTAGTTTTTCAGAGAAGCTATAACCGATGTAGCTATTCTTAGGCAATTCCTTGATCTGACTTACGATTGTTTTCCAAGAAAGGATAGATTCTAATTTAATTTTATTATTATAATAATCTTCTACTTCTTTTGATGGCCAAATTCCATAAAGGCCAATTCCAATTCGGACCATATCAAAGTGAGCTTGAGGGAATGTAATTGCTCCTGATGTTGCTGATGCGTGCTTAATTAGATTATTAAATCCGTTAGCTTCAAAAATCTGAATTGCTTTTTGAAATTCTTCACATTGTTTAATAGTAGGCTTTTTATGCGACGGACTTTTCGCTGCCGCAAAGTGAGTATAAAGACCTTCTACGGGGAAATTGATTTCCTTAATTACTTTGGGTATTTCTGATACGAAAAATCCTTGTCGGTGCATTCCAGTATCTATTTTTAAATGAATTTTTGGTTTCTTATCTAATTTATTAATAGTTTTGAGAGTATTAAAATCCGAAATAGTTAGGGTAATGTCTTTTTCAATCGCACTTTTAATTTTTCCATTAACGGTATAACCTAAAACCAGAATCGGCTTTTTAATACCCACCTCTCTTAATCTTTCAGCCTCTACAATAGAATCAACTCCAAAATAGTCTACACCAAAATCATTAGCTAATAGCGAAAAATCTACTAAGCTATGTCCATAAGCATTAGACTTTACCACAGCCATAAGCTTACATTTAGAACCAATTAGTTTTCTAAATGTAGTATAATTCTTTTTAGCCTTTTTCTTGTCTATTTCTATCCAAGTTCTCATATATCCAACTATACAACACTTGCATTATTTTTACAAATACTGGTATTATGTAATTATGAACAAAGAATTAATCATAGGTTTAGTTGGGGTTACCTTAATTGCAGTGATAGCTATTAGTAATCAGGCCACACATTGTGTTTTTATAGATCCGATAAACAATCAAGAATTTGATTTTTATTTCAAAAACGATGATTTTAGAATGGAGGATAAGAATACTTCGGTTTTGTCTAAAGATAATGTTGTTTATTTCTGGACTTCTAGCGATAGCGATGGGCTTAAATTTCCTCGTAACAAATTATCAGATTATGGATTCTACGATATCAAAGACAGCTTCATTCGGGATAACTTAAAAAATTGCTCTAAAACAATGGTAAACTTTCTTGTAATACCTGAAAATATTGTTTTCTATGATCCAACTGATGGATTTTTTGGACCAAGTATAAATTTTGAATACAAAAATGATTAAGATTTTAATATTTTATTTGCTTTTAATAGATGTAGCCTTTATAATTTACATTACATGGATAGAAAGGAAAGAGATTTCTTTTTTGAATAACAAGATTTGGTCTGTTGTTTATCTTTTATTGGTCTTGTGGATTGGTTATTTAACATTTTCTTAAACTGTGATATAATTTAGTAGGTCGATATTATAAAAATTAATTAAAATAAAAATATGAAAGGATATATTGCAAATATAGCGGAGACCACCCTAGAGAACAATAACTTTAGAAAAGTTCTCTACACTGGCAAAAATAGTCAGTTAGTTGTTATGAGTATTAATCCTGGCGAAGAAATAGGAGCCGAGGTTCATAAACTCGATCAGTTTATAAGAATTGAAGCGGGTGAGGGAAAGGTTATTTTAGATGGAGTAGAACATATCGTTAAAGATGATTATGCTATTGTAATTCCTGCTGGAGCTAATCACAATGTTATTAATACTTCACCTGAAGTTATGAAGCTATATACCGTTTATTCTCCACCTGAACATAAAGATGGAATAATTCATGCAACCAAAGGCGATGCTATGAATGACCACGACGATCACTTTGATGGAAAAACTACCGAATAGAGAATATTTAGACAAAAAAGAAATCAGAGAGCGTCTATTAGAAAAAATAGATAGTTTTGTTGTTGGAATAGAGCCAGAAATTATTGAGAGATTGAATAATTACGATAGCTCAATCACTATTGACCATATTAGAAACAACATTAAAGATTCTTTTTTAAATGATATAAATCTTATCTTACCAATAAAGGAAAAAACTATTGAGAAAATAGCTAATGATATTGAAAAGAATATTGAGAGTAAGAATTTTGTTTTAGACTTAAAAGATAAGATTTCCAATTTAGATAAAGAAGAATTTGATCAGATAGAAGAAGAGGGTAACGAATATCTCGTTGCTTATCTTTATTCTTTAGGATTAAAAAATAAAGACTGTTCTTTTGAAGAATTAAAAAGCTTATTAACGGTTTCTTTTAATAGATCGATACTTGATTATGAAAAGATAATTAAAAAATTAGATATTATTAAAAATCAAATGGAGCAATCCGATTCGGCATATTTCTTAGACTTATTAATAAAAAAACTAGACGACAATCTTAACAAAACAGAAAAGATAATAGTTTCTTTAATGGGTCATGAGAGACACGGGTTGTCTTACGGAACATATAATCCGATTACAAATAATATTGAAACACCACTACTTAATCATCACAATTCTAAACAGCTCAAGGCAACCATTATGCATGAAATAACTCATATAATGCTTGCTAATTTATTTGGGCGACCTAAGCGAAACTTTATTAGTAGGTCTCTAAAGGCTAAATTTTATCCTGAAGAAAAAAGATCAGCCGAGCTTGATATGGTTATCTTTGCAATAGATGAGTCTTTGGCTTATTGCATTCAAGAACGATACGAAAAAGAAGCAACAACTCCACCCTATGATGGTTATCAGTTTGTAGACCCCTTAATATTTAAGAATTTTTTTGAGACAATTAAGGACTATACAAGCGATATGAATATGCAGGAATTTGATAAATTTAGTAAAGAGGTATACCTATACCTATCCAATCAAAAAGGAGAAGTTAACGAGGTGGTTGACTTAACGATTAGCTATATTAAAGAATATAATGTTAATAGTAGTTAGTGTAAAATTTAATAAAGATAAGAGGGGGATTTATTTGAATGATGATGGGACATATACAGCTTATTTAACCAAAAAGCCAGTTAAAGGTTTGGCCAATCAAGAATTAATAGGTTTAATTGCAAAATATTTTAAAACGACCAAAGATAGTGTAAATATGGTTACTGGGAAAACATCACATATTAAGAAAATAAAAATAATATGACCGAAAGAGAACAATCATTTAATAATATTGATTATCGAGTATTTAATCAAGCCAATGATTGTGTTGTTGGGGATGTAGAGGCAAAACTTGAAGCTTTTAGTCAAGCCAAAAATTGTAAGGCGGAAAGAGTACATGCGATGCATGTTTTTCAATTTTCCGAAAATTGCTCTGCAGTTGAAGTTAATTCTCATCACGCGTTCACTGGAGCTAAAAATTGCTTCGTCAATAAGTTAATTTCTAAAAATTCTGCTTTCTGGGGGGCAGAACATTGCATTGCTAATACTATCAAAACAGAAGATAGCCCCTATGCTAGTATCTTTAATGGGGCTGTTTCGTGTCAAGCCAATACTGTTGAGGGATCTTCTGTTTTGCAAGGAGCCGAGAAATGCTTTGTATATGATAGCGTTAAAGCTCGTAACCTTGGTCAAAATTCTTTAGGAGTTGTAGTGTTGGGCAAAGTAGATTCTGAGTTAACACATCCTAGTGTTCAGATAATTGATGCTGATCAAGAGACGAAAGAGTATTTCAGAGATAATTTTGAAGATTTAAAAGAAAAATTATATATATTAAAATGGGAAGGAAGTTCATTAAAAGATGGATTAGAAAATTTAAATAATCATTGGCAAGAAGTAAAAGATAGAGATATCATTAATAAGGTAAAGTGTGCCGCTGATAGTGTTGTTGTTCGTCCTAAAGACTTTTATTATGCCGTATCGTCTTTTTCTAATAAAAAAAGAATTGAATTATTATCTAGTATTGATAAGCTAAGCAAGGAAGAACTTAATTCTTTTAAAGAAGAGAATTTTAGAAACTATTTAGGGATTAATAAAGAATATTTAGTAGATTTTTCTTTTAAAGAATTAGCAGAATTGGGGAAGTTTATTGATTTCTTAAAGCCAGACATTGAACAAGATATATTAGAGATAAGAAATTCTTTTCCTAGCGTAGACGATCAATTTATAGAAAAATCAGTAAATGGAGTCGATCTTAATCTTCCTTATTCAAACTCCAAAGTATTAGGCTTGATTAAGAAGTTAGAGGGTAAAGAGATTAGCAAATCAATTATTAAAAAAGAGTGGATTAAAGAAATAAATGACAAAAAGAAATCTAGAATAAAAGATTTTATTAAACAATCGCACAAAGAAGAATTATTAAAGTATTTAAAAAATATTGGTTTATCAAGTATAGAATTAAGCGAAGATAATATTTTCGCCCTAAGAGTTCATAAGCGTATCGATGCCAATCAAAGTAAAGCTATTATAGAAGGTTTACTAAAGGGCGATAGTTTTTTAGATTACAAGCCCAATATGCATTGGATAAATTCTATGAAAGATAATTTAAACATTAATAAATGGATTGGTCACTATCAAAAAGAATATACCCCTGAAAATTCTAGCAGTTATTACTTATCAATAGAAAAAAAACAAGAAGAACAAATAGAAGAAATTAAAAAACATCTTAAAAATTATTGCGATGAAGATTTTATTGATTTGGGTCAAATAGAATTAATTGTTGAAAAAAACAAAGAAAAGATACCAGAAGAATACTTATTAGATATTAAAAATCGAATTAACATCATGAAGAGTAGCGAGGGAATCAAGTCTAGTCCAATTCCTAAAAAGATAATAGTAACGAGCGAAGAAGATCCTATTAAAACTCTTCAAATGGGGGAACATGTAAGCAATTCTTGCCTTTCTTTGTTTGGAAATCACACTTTTGCAATAATAGCTAATGCGGTGGATGTTAATAAAAAGATTGCCTGGATCAAAGATGAAAACGACAATATATTAGGTCGGATTTTAATGGCAATTACAGAAGAAGGAAAGCTAGTTGGTTTTAGGGCTTTTGAGAACGATCCAAGAATAAATATTAAACCAGCAATTAAAGATTTTTTACATTCCTATGCTCAAGAAATTGGCACTAAAGTCGCCAACGAAGGCAAGATAGCAGAATTAGTAACTTTTAGGTGGCACAATGATGGTATTAAGCAATGGAAATAGTTTTAATTTAATGCTAATATAATAATATGAAAAAGAAAATAATAATTATAGCAATAGTGTTGTTGGTCATTCTTGCATTTCTTCTTAGTGGGGGCGATAAATTAGAGCAAGATATTTATACTGTTGAACTGGGTAGTATTGCCCAAGAAATATTTGAACCAGGAACTATAAAAAAGGGAGATGAGATTAATTTGTCTTTTGCTAACTCGGGTAGAATAAAATCAATATATGTTAAAGAGGGAGATATTGTAGAAAAAGACGATGTGCTAGCTACACTAGACGACGATGTTTTAAATATTAACTTAGAGAAGGCCAAGTCAAATCTTAGTATAGCCAATATTAATCTTCAAAAGCTAATTTCGGTTGGATCGGGTCAAGACATTCAAACAGCGCAGATTATTGTTGATAATGCCAATATCGCTCTCAATTCGGCAATTCAGAATCTAGAAGAAGCAGAACAGGTATCAAACGAAAGAATATCTAATTTATATAGCGATTCGTTATCTGTGATTAATAGTTCTGTTTTGGCATCGGAAACGGCTTACGATAATGTAAGAACTGTTCTTGAAAAGTATTTTCCTAAGTTTTATAATCAAGATTCTAGAAATGGAGCATTGGCTAGAGATAGAATAAAAGCAAGCGCTGAAGAAATTAAATATTATAGGGGATTGGGGGATACCGACAAAACATTAGAAATAACTGAAAAAAATCTTAAAAGTATATTTGAAGATATGGATGCCGTTATAAATATATTAAATCAACCAATTTATCAAGACATATCCCAAGGAGATAAACTAATAATTAATACTCAAAAGAACAATATTAATCAATCATTAACTTCGGTAACATCGATGATTGGGGCGATATCATTGGCAAAGTCGGTAAAAAGCTCTGAATTATCTCTGGCTCAAAACCAAAAAAGGTCTGCTGAAGGAACTCTCACCCAAGCTCAAAATGATTTAGAAAGAATAATGTCTTCTGCTAGAGATGAAGATGTTGCTTTAGCTCGTTTGCAAATAGATCAAGCCCGAAAAGAAGTTGATCTTTTGGAAAAAATGATTGAGGATTCTATAATTAGAGCACCATTTAAGGGTAAAGTAATAAGGGTTAATTTTAAAGATTTAGAAATAATTCAAGCTGGAGTTCCAGTAATAACGATTATTTTAGAAGATATTTATCAAGTAGAATTAAATATATACGAAGGAGATATTGCTAAAATTAGTATTGATAATCCTGCAGAAATAAAAGTTGTGGCATTACCCGACGAAGAATTTAGTGGCGTTGTTTCTTTTATTGATGTTGCATCAAAATTAATAGACAATGTAATTTATTACAAGACTTTAATAAACATTGATAATCCTAGCGATAAGATGAAGGTGGGAATGACAGCCGATGTTACAATCACTCCACTTAAAAAAGACAATGTTCTGGTTATTCCCGAAAGAGCAGTCTCCAACTCTACAGTAACCCTAACTAAAGAAGATGGATCAACAGAGGAAGTAACGATCAATCTTGGATTGAGAGGTTCTGATCGGATGGTTGAAGTCTTGTCTGGCTTAAACTTAGGCGATAAGATAATTGTTTCAAAATGACCAATATTATTAAAATAGAAAATGTTTGGAAAACATACGATCTTGGAAAAATCAAACTTAATGTTCTAAAGAATGTTAGTTTAGAAATCGATCAAGGAGATTTTGCTATTATCTTGGGCCCTAGTGGTTCAGGAAAATCAACCCTTCTTAATCTTGTAAGTTGCCTCGATGTTCCTACTAAAGGCAACATCTTCTTTAAAGGAAAAAACATATCTGAATTCTCTGAAGATGAATTGGCTGAAATAAGAGGCAAAGATATCGGTTTTGTGTTTCAAAGATTTAATTTGTTGCCTCATTTAACTGCATTAGAAAATGTAGTTTTACCAACAATATTTCAAGGAAAAGAAGAAAAAGAAAGTATTGGCCTTGCTAAGAATATATTAGAAAGCGTTGGTCTTAAGGAGAGACTCAATCATCGTCCTACAGAATTATCTGGTGGAGAAAATCAACGAGTGGCAATTGCGAGAGCATTAATTAACAATCCTGAAATTGTGGTGGCTGACGAGCCAACAGGAAATATTGACTCTAGAACAGGGGATAAAATAATGGATATATTAGTAGAATTAAATAAAAAAGAGGGCAAAACTGTAATCGTGGTAACGCACAATAACGATCAAGTAAAGTATGGCAACAGAATAATTAGAATTAAAGATGGAGAAATAGTAAAATAATGTATTACGAATATTTTAAAGTCGCAGTTAAGAATTTAAGAGTGAGACCACTTAGAAGTTGGCTTACAATTTTGGGTATTGTTATTGGAATATTTTTAGTAACATCGTTAATGTCTCTAAGTGAAGGTCTTAAAAATTCAATAATGGGTGAACTGCAAACTATGGGAGGAGATCTGATTATTGTTATGCCTGGAGAAGATATGTTTTCCAGTCTTATGGGGGGTAATGATTTGACCGATGCCGACTTAAATTCAATAGAAAGAACTAGGGGGGTAGAGACGATAGTTGCGATGCCTTGGGGAGCTGAGATTGTTAGATACGAAGACGAAGCTAAAACAATACTTATTACTGGAATATCTTTTGAGCGAGCCATAACACTTCTAAAAGAAGATATGGGTTGGCATACCATTGAAGGTGATTTTCCAAGATCTGGCAGAAGAGAAATTTTATTAGGCAATTTGGTTGCTAAAAATATATTACCGGATATTCGAGTTGGTGATGAAGTAACAATAAAAGGGAAAAGGTTTTATGTTTCGGGATATTTGAGATCTCTGGGTAATAGTCAAGACGATTCAATGATTATGATGGATTTAGAAGATTTTAGACTTGTAACCGGCAAGAGAGAGGGGGCTCCAATGGCTATGGCAAAAGTTGTTTCGGGTTTTGAGGTTGCAGATGTAGTAAGAAATATCGAAGAGTCGCTAGAAGAAACAAGGAAAAGAAGAGTAGGGGAAGACACACCGTCTTTTTCGGTTCTTTCTAGCGACACTGTATCTGATATGGTTGGTAGTATTATGGGTATATTGCAAGTTGCTGTTTTTGCTTTTGCGAGCATTGCAATAATTGTTGGGGGAATTGGGGTGACTAATACGATGTTTACTTCAGTTAACGAAAGAACTAAAGAAATTGGAATTTTGAAAGCGGTTGGTGCTAAAAAATCAGATATTGTTATGATATTCTTGTTTGAGTCAGGTATTATTGGATTAATTGGAGGCGTTTTAGGAGTAATATTAGGCGTTGCGACATCAAAAGGAGCTGAACTTATATTAGCCTATGCAAATCAAATGTTTTACCTAGAAGCTCATTTATCTTTTTTCTTGATTTTCTTTGGAGTTGCTTTCTCGTTTTTTATTGGCTGTATTTCGGGTTACTTACCAGCTAGAAAAGCTGCGATGTTAGAGCCTGTAGACGCCCTACGATATGAATAATAGATTTGAAGAACCAATATCAGTTTCCGAATATATCCAATTTTTAAACGAACTGCTTAAAAAAGTAGAAGTTAAATTAATTGGAGAAGTCGTTCAATTAAAAATACACCAACCAAGTGGCCATGTATATTTTACCCTAAAAGACAAAGACGGAGCAATTATGAATTGTGTTATTTGGAAATATAATTATCGTATGTGTGGCGTTTCTTTAACAGAGGGTATGACCGTTATCTTGTCTGGTAATGCTGATATTTATCCTGCTAGAGGTACTTTGACATTTAAGGCTAATACTGTAGAGTTAGTTGGTGAGGGTGCTTTAAAAAAAGCATACGATGAATTGAAATCAAAACTACAAAAAGAAGGCCTGTTTGATATTAAAAGACCAATCCCTGACTATCCTCAAAAGATTGGAGTAATAACATCTCTATATGGCGGAACAGTCATTCATGACTTTACAAGTAATCTCGGTAAGTTTGGATTTAAAATTAGGGCAATTAATTCTAAAGTAGAAGGAGTGGAGGCCGTTAAAGAATTATTGTCTGCGATTGAACGATTTAAAAAAGAAGACATTGATGTTTTGGTAATTATGCGTGGTGGTGGATCGTTAGAGTCGTTAATCGCTTTTGATAATGAGATGCTTGTTCGTTCGGTTGCTAATTTCCCAGTTCCAGTTATTGCCGGCATCGGCCATCATAAAGATGTTACTTTGGTTTCTTTGGTAGCTGATGCAGCAGAATCAACTCCTAGTGCTGCAGCCTACTTTTTAAATAGATCTTGGGAAAACGCAATGCATAAAATTGATTCTTATAGCTATGAAATACTAAACAATTTTAATTATGCGTTGCAAAAAACAGAAAAAAGAATTAAGCTATCATTAGATTTTATTATTAAAAACTTTGATAGTATTTTTGAAGAATATCAAAAAGTAGAATTAAGACTAAAAGAAACTTTAACAAAGATAAAGCATCAATTAATTAGCGATAATAACAAAATAGGGTCTTTAAGGGTAAAAGTATTAAGAGATTTTATAGAATATCTAGATTTTCAAAAAAGAATAGTTATTAACTATGAACAAATAATACACTATAACAACCCCGAAAAACAACTAAAAATGGGCTATAGTATATCTAGGATTAAAGGAAATATTATTAGAGATATTAGTCAAGTTAAGGTAGGTGATGATATCGACATACAAATTACAAATGGAATAATTCAATCAAAAATTAAAAATATAAAAAAATGAGTAAAAAAAACCTAGGAGACAATTTAAAAAAGTTAGCTGAAATTTCAAGATGGTTTGACGAAAGAGAAGAGATTAATGTAGAAGAGGGCTTAAAAAAGGTAAAAGAGGCTGCTCTAATTATCAAAGAGAGTAAGTCAAGATTAGCGGAGGTTGAAAATGAGTTTGAAGAAATTAAAAAATCAGTTGAAGATGAATTTTAGGAATAAAAAAATAATAATAACTAGTTTTTGTGTTTTTGCTGGTTTCTCTTTTTTAATTTTTAAAGAAGATCAAGTTAATATAACTGCCGAAAATAATAAAGAAGAGATAGTAATCAGTGTCCCAAATCTTGTTTATGAGAACCAAATCCCATTAGTAGAAGACACCATAGATGGTTTGATTGATAACAAATCGACTTTTATGTATGTTAATTTAGAGAATATGAAAGTCAAGCTTTATAAAAAAGGGGATTTGTTTCAAGAAATACCAATATTAGCTAGGGGTAATGATTTAGAGTGGAGTGGAAGTCCGGCGGGAATATACGAGGCCATCTCTAGTTATGTCGCTGCTTATTCCGTATCTTCTTTTGTCTATATGCCTTATGCGGTTCAATATTATGGTAAATACTACACTCACGGAGTAGCATATTATCCCGGAGGTAAAAAATTAGTTTCTAGGTATTCTGGAGGATGTTTAAGGTTTAGTGATGAAAATGCAAAAAAGATTTTCAATTTTGCTGAAAAAGGAACCCCAATAATTGTTGTTGATAAAAACAGAGATGATTTTAGTGGATTTGAAAATCCAACACCTTTTCCCGAATCAGCTGCTGAAAGTTATCTTATCGCTGATCTAAATTCTGGACACATTTTTGCTCAGAAAAATATTAGTCAAAAAATGCCTATTGCTTCAATAACTAAACTTATGACAACTTTGGTTGCGGTAGAGAATATTTCTCTGGAGAAGAATATTAGAATAACAAAAGAAGATCTTGAGTATTATGGTAATAATTTAGAAATGGAGGAGGGCGACAGTCATCAACTTATTCAATTGCTTTATCCAACACTTACTCGATCGGCTAACCATACAGCCGAGGCGATACTTAGAAGTTTAGGGAAAAACGGATTAAATATGATGAACGAAAAAGCAAAATCATTAATGATGAATAATACTTCTTTTTCCGATGGTTCAGGGTTAGATGATAAGAATATATCTACTGCTCACGACCTTTTCTATCTAGGAAGATATATATATTATAATCGTTATCCGTTGTTAGAAATTACAAGAGGAAGAGCTGTGTCGCTAGCTAGAACGATGGATTTTGACTTGGAAGAAATAGGTAATTTAAATATATTTATTAATGATCCTACATTTATTGGTGGCAAAACTGGCTATACTATTGCCTCTGGCCAAACAGGTATATTTTTGTTTAAATTGAATTATGATGATTCTGAGAGAGTTGTTGCAATGATATTTTTAGATTCTAAAAATTCGAAATGGGAGGCGCAAAAAGCATATAGGTGGTTATTAAATAATGGTTTTAAAATGTAATGTTAATAGATAATATAAAAATTAAAGTGAGTGGTGGTACTGGGGGCAATGGAATTGTCGCTTTTAGTAAAGAAATGATGTGCTTGGGTCCTACTGGTGGAGATGGGGGCAATGGTGGCAATGTTGTTTTAATTGGAGTTGAAGATATTGGTGCTTTAAAAAAGTTTCGATATCAAAAAGAATTTATTGCTGAGAAAGGTAAACATGGAAAAGGGTCTACTAGAACTGGAGCTAATGGCAAAGATCTTGTTTTGGGGGTGCCAGTAGGAACTGTTATTCATGGGATAGATAAAGAAATAGTTAAAGTCGGAGAGACTGTTGTTCTAGCTCAAGGAGGTCGTGGGGGAAGAGGCAATGCTTCTTTTAAATCTTCCAGGAATAATAGTCCAAAGAAATCCACAGATGGATTACCCGGAGAAACCAAGGAGGTTTTGTTAGAGTTAAAACTTATTGCCGATATTGGACTAGCTGGATTACCTAACGCTGGCAAATCATCTCTTTTGAATTACTTGACTAACGCTAAAAGCAAGGTTTCTAATTATCAATTTACAACCCTTCAGCCGCACTTAGGAGTTTATGAAAATTTAATTTTAGCTGATATTCCTGGTATTATTGAGGGGGCATCTACAGGTAAAGGTCTTGGAGTTAAGTTTCTGAGACATATTGAGAGAACTAAAATAATATTTCATTTAGTGTCTTTAGAATCAGATGATTTTGTTAGGGACTATAATATAATTCGTAGGGAATTAGAAAATTACAATGATTTGTTGGCTCAAAAACCAGAATATATTATTGGAACAAAATCTGATATTGCTGATGATAGTGTTATTAATGATTTTAAAAAACACTTTAAAAAATCAATCATAATATCTGTTAACGACAAAAACAAAGAGTTGTTTGCTTTGTTGAGCGAGATATCTAAGGATAAAAATGTATAATAAAGAGCAAGAAAAAGCTATTTTACATAACACTGGTCCCGTTATAGTTATGGCTGGAGCAGGAACTGGAAAAACTGCCGTCTTAACTAAAAGAATAGCTCGAGTGATACAAGAAAAAAAAGCTTTACCCGAGGAAGTATTAGCTCTTACGTTTACTGAAAAGTCTGCTCAAGAAATGTGTGATAGAGTAGAAGGTTTTTTACCTCAAGAATATCAATATTCTGATTTTTGGATATCTACATTTCATTCTTTTTGCGAAAGAATACTTAGAGCTCATGCAATAGATATCGGATTATCTAATAACTTTAAAATAATCAATGAAATTAGCGCCTGGATGCTCTTTAAGAAGAATATAGAATTATTTAACCTAGATTATTATCGACCCAAGGGTAGCCCTAATCAATTAATTAGTGCCATAATCTCTCACATATCAAGATGTAAAGATGATATGATATTACCTCAAAATTACTCCGACAATAAAGAGATAAAAAATATATATATTCAATATCAAAAACTATTAGTAGATAATAATTATTTAGATTTTGGTGATATGATCAATTATTGTATTGAGCTTTTTGAGACAAGGCCCAAGATCCTTAAAAAATATCAAAAACAATTTAAATATCTTTTAGTTGACGAGTTTCAAGATACTAACAAAGCACAATACAAATTGATTAAGATGCTATCTAAGAATATTATGATTTGCCTAGACCCCAACCAAAGCATTTATCGTTTTAGGGGAGCATCTTTTAATAATTTTCTTAGCTTCGAAAAAGATTACTCCAAGGCAGTCAAAATTACACTAGATAAAAATTATAGGAGTTATCAAAATATCCTAGATTTAGCATATAGATTTAATAAAAAGGGGGTTAAACTCAAATCACAAAGAAATGGGAAGGGGATAGTAAAACATTTACACTATAAAACAATAGAAGAGGAATTGTTTGGAATCGGACAACAAATCAAAGAGCCATTTGATGACTATGTAGTTTTAACTAGAACTAATACTGACGCTCAAAGGATTTATAAGGCACTTAACGAAATGGGTTTTCCGGTAAAGTTTTGGTCACTAAGGGGCCTTTACCAAAAAGACATAATAATTGATATTATATCTTACTTTCAAGTAATTAATAATCAATATGAAGATAGAGATTTGTACCGAGTTTTAAACTTTCCATTTTTTAGGATTAAACCGATAGAAATATCTGGCTTAGCTTATTATTCAAAGAAAAGATCAAAATCATTATTTGAAACACTTAAAGAATCTAAGCATAAAAACATAGTAGGATTGATAGAGAAACACTCCAAGGAAGCTCTAGAAAAAGATATTAGTGAGGTTTTTATTGACTTCTTAAACGATTCTGGTTATCTAAATTATCTTGAAAAGAATAATAGAGTTGAGGATTTCGGATACATTAATCAATTTTACGATAGAATTAAAAGATTTGAAAACCAAAATCGTAGATTGGCTAGTTTTATGGAAGAATTCAATCTAGAACTTGAATCTGGGAATTCTGGAGAGATAGAAAATGAAATATACGAAGACAATTCAATAAAAGTAATGACGGTTCATTCAGCCAAGGGGTTAGAATTTAAATATGTGATTGTCGCTAATATGATAGAACAGAAATTTCCAAGTAACGAAAAATCAAATGCAATAGAATTATCAAAAGACTTAGAAGATACTCATATGGAAGAAGAAAGGCGACTTTTTTATGTCGCCATTACTAGAGCTAAAGATGGAATATTTTTTACATCAGCTGAAAATTACAATGGTGTTCGTAAAAGAAAAATTTCTAGGTTTCTAAGAGAAATTGGGTTTAATGATGATTTTTATGAAAAGATTAATATCAATCTAACTAAAAAAGAATATAAAAAAGAAATAAAAATAAAAACACCCGATCATTTTTCTTATACTCAACTAACGGCATACTCTAGATGCCCCTATCAATACTATTTAGCTCATATGGTGGGCGTTCCAAGAATTGAAGGTCCCGCATCAAACTTTGGAAAATCAATACACAATACTATTGCCGAGATAACCAAGGATAGAGATATTACCGTTAAAAAGGCACTGTTGTTGTATGATCAAAATTGGATTGATGATTGGTATCAATCTGGTAGACAGAAAAAAGAATACTATTCAGAAGGAAAAAGGATTATCAAAAAATTTACTAATAAATTCATCAAAGAAAGGCCGAACATTAAAATGATAGAGCAGAGTTTTAAATATGATATTTTGAAAAATTGTCCATTACATGGTAAAATAGATCGAGTAGACGAAAAAGACGGAGTAGTTGAAATAATTGATTATAAAACTGGTAGCTATAGCGACAAACTAACAACTGACAAAAAAGAACAACTACTAATTTATCAAATTGTCGCCGAAAAATTATTTAAACTAACACCCGTTAAACTAACATATCATTATTTGCCTGAAGACAAGAAGGTATCCTTTCTAGGAAAAGAAAAAGACAAAGATAAATTGATTAATAAAATTAAAGATCAGGTTAAAGAGATTCATAAAGGTAATTTTAAGGCTAAGTCGGGGTGGCACTGTCAGCATTGTGATTTTATAAATATTTGTAAATATGCAAAAAAAAGATAAATTAGTGATTAAAAATGTTCTATTAAATGGCAAAAAGGTTGATATTTTTTGTCAAAATGGAATTATTGATAGGATAGACAAGAATATAAATAAAAAAGCTGATATTGTTATTAATTGTAATGGTGAAAAATCAGCGATACCGGGTTTAATTAATGGTCATACCCACTCAGCAATGAGTTTATTGCGTGGCGTTGGAGACGATATGCCATTAAAGGAATGGTTAGAAAAGAGAATATGGCCAATAGAAGAAAAACTTTCAAAAGATGATATATATTGGGGAACTAAATTTGCATGCTTAGAAATGATTAAAAATGGTATTGTTTTTTACAACGAAATGTATATGTTTCCCGAAGTTACTATGCGGGCTAGCGAAGAAATGGGTATAAGATCGTTAACTGGATTAGTGGTAATGGATGTTCCCAAGCCAAAAGATGTTTTAGAGATTGAAAAGAAATATCAAGAATTAAAAGAAACAGAATTGTCTAAAATATCTATTAGCCCTCATAGCATATACACAGTTTCTAGAGAAAATTTAAAATGGTCTGTGGATTTTGCTAAAAAGAATAATTTAATGATCCATATTCATATATCGGAGACAAAAGATGAAATAGATTTTTCTATGAAGAAGTATAGCCAAAAGCCAATTAATTTCTTAGATAGTATTGGTTTATTAACATCAAGAACAGTAATGGCTCATGGGGTTTGGATAGACGACGAAGAGATGAAAATCATTGGTCAAAGAAAATCTTCTCTAATATATAATCCGACATCAAATCTTAAATTGGCAGTTGGCAAGATATTTCCTTACGATAAGGCGAAAAAATATAAAGTAAATGTTGCGCTAGGAACAGATGGCTCCGCTTCTAATAATAACTTAGATATGTTAGAAGAAATGAAGATAGGAAGCTTGATTCAAAAATATATTCAAAACAATCCAACTGTTTTGCCGGCTCAAGAGATATTAGATTGTGCTACTATAAATGGAGCTCGGGCTTTTAAAATTAATTCGGGAGAAATTAAGGTTGGTAAAAATGCCGACATCGCTTTAATTAATATGAATGATGTTTCATTGATGCCGGGACATAATCTAGTCTCCGATTTGGCGTATTCTGGATCGGGCTCGGTTATTTCTGATTTGGTTTGCAATGGATCGCCAATTATGCTAAATAGAAAAGTAAGGGGGGAGAGTAAAATAATAGAAGAATTTAAAAGAAGATCTAAAAGTATAACAAAATGACAAAAGGATTCGCTCTCAAATCGTTTATTTTGATAGTAGGAATTTTACTGGCACTCGTTTTATTAATCTTAACTTTTTCTAATAAAGAAGAAGTTTTGGATGATGTTTCTTTGGTTGAGAGGTTCTACGACCAATACATTAATAATCAATTGGTTGATAATAGTTTAATAACAAAAGAGTTTGAAGCACAATTAGAGGGTCAGGATATATCCACCGTATTGTGCTCTTTTCCTTTTGACGATGTTTCAATAGAGAGAATAGAATCAAAAGATGACATAGTCTTTGTTTATTTATTGGATATCGAAGATCCAATTAAAGTATATACAGCCAAAGAAGATGGAGAATTAAAGATAAATAATATTGTTTGCACAATTTCTTTCGAAGAAGAGGATATTATTGAAGAAGTCAAAGATGAGGTAGTAGAAGATGAGGTTGAAGAAAATTCAATAACAATTCCAGATTCAGCTAAAAGCTTAGTGGATTTAGCTAAAAATGATTTGGCCATTAGGTTAAATATTGATATTAGCCATGTTACAGTATCAGAGTTAGAAGATGTTGATTTTTCAGATACCAGCTTGGGGATGTCTAAACCAGGAGAGGCCTACAACCAAGTAATAACTCCAGGGTATATTATAATTTTAGAAACTAATAACAAATATTATCGTTACCATACTAATAAGGTTAATAATGTAATATTTATAACTCAGGATTAAATATGAAAGATAATAATATAATAAAAGGATTTCTGATATTTTCATTTGTTTTTTTACTTGGATTTAGTTTCGTATTAGTTTACTATGCAAACAATTATGTTTTTTCAAATAATGATTTTTATCAATCAAGCATTGACATTAACGAAATAAGAGATAAAATGGATTCAATGAATGAAGAAGAAATAACAGAAGCTATACAAGAAATAGAAAGAGAGTTAAATCGTTTAAAGTTTGGTAATTAAAAGGTCGATTTTAAAATAATATAATTAAAAAAATGGACGACAAAAAAAAGATAATATTAGCTATAGTTGTTTTGGTTCTTTTAGGATTAATAATTTTTATTGCTATTAGACCATCAGAGCCAGTCGTTGAGCCAGTTGTTCCAGAGATGGAATTTTATCCTGAAGAAGAATTTATTTTCCCCGAAATGGAACCAGCTCTACCTGAAGAAGAATTTATTTTCCCCGAGGAAGCAACTTCTGGAGAAGAATTGCTAGCACCAGAGGAATTTATTTTCCCTGGCGAAGAGCCTGAACTAGAGCCAGAAATGTAATTTTTCAGTAGTCTTTACAAAACCCCTTTCTTGAAAGGGGTTTTGCCTTTCCCTTTATTGACCAAAAGAGATTAATGTTTTATGATTAGATAATGATAATAGAATCGTTAAATATAGTATTGGTATTTTTGTATATCGTAGTCGCCTTGATTACTGTAAAAATTACATTTACAGTATTTTATCATTTCAAAAAATTTGATCTTCCGGATATAGAAAAATCCAAAGGGATTTTAGAAATTATCAAATGGATTTCTTTATTCTTATTAATAGTTTCTTTTGTTATTTTAGCTTTAATATTACTATGATAGAATTAAGAGAAAACGAAGAAGTTTGGACAATAAAAAGAAGGCACCCTGTAGTATTGGCAATATCTCTGATTCCAGTGTCTTTGTTTTTGATAATTACAATACTATTAATGTTCTTGGTTTGCTGTATTAATATTGATATTCCTGAGATGATAATTAATATAATTCCAGGAGATGATATCGTTCTTACGGTATTATATATTCTTTCTTTGTCGTTGATAATTCTTTGGCAGATTAGTGTTGTGGTATTTGTTAATTACTATTTAGACTGTTGGATAATTACAAACGAAAGAACAATAAGCACTGAGCTAAAAACGCTGTTTAGTAGAAATGTTTCTAGTATATCTCATAATCGGATACAAGATATTACGGTAGAGGTTAAGGGGTTTTTGCAAACATTTTTAAATTATGGTAATTTACAAATACAGACCGCGGGTAAGTTTCACGAGTTTATATTCAAAGAAATACCAGAACCATACAAAACAAAGGAATTAATATTTAAAGCACAAAAAGAATTTAGAAAAAGTCGAGATTTCAATTAATATAAATATATGACAAAAAGCAAAATTTTAGTAATTCTAATTGGTATTATTATACTAATAATAATGGGTTACTTTCTAACGAATCAAACAGAAGCTCCAAGTCCAATCAATGAAGCAAAAATCGTTGCTGAGGATTGGATTCAAAATGATTCGCCAACATATACTTTTGATGGCTTTGATTTAGAATATATCAGTGGAGAAAAAATAGACGAAGATGGTTATGAGTTTGTTTTTAATTTTAAATCGAAAAGTTCTGGATATGGAGATAGAAACGATCAAATGTCAGCTCAAGTAATTACACCTCACACAATTCAGGTATATGTATACTCGGACGAAGTAGTTAATGCTGTTATTGATAATAGTTATAGCGAATTTTATCAAAATGACGACGATATCGTTTATTCTGTCCCAGTCTTCTTTGTGGATTTGGAAGAAAATTTTATTGAGGTTCAACGAATTATAGAGTCTGAGCCAACACCAACCACATCTATTCTTGAATTAATAAAAGGTTTAACTGTGGAAGAAGTAAACGAAGGATTGTTTACTAATATTAATCCAGAAACTGAATTAAATAGTCTAGAAGTTTTAAATAATGTAGCATTGGTTGATTTTAACGAAAAACTTGACGAAGGTGTTGCTGGTTCGGCAATGGTTATGTCTATTAGGGGTCAAATAGAGAAAACCTTACTAGAGTTCCCTAATATTGATAGCGTTGTAATCTCAATTAATGGAGAGATAGAAGAAATACTTCAACCTTAGTTTGTTTTTGTAATAGCCGCCTTAATATGCTTTTTAGCGGAGGCGGTTTTTACATGGTCTAGCCATTTCTTTTTAGAGCTTCTTTGTTTCTTAGTTACAATTTCTACTATATCACCATTGTTTAGTATAGTTTCTATTGAGGTCATCTTACCATTAATTTTCGCTCCACCGATATGATCACCGATACTAGAATGAATAGAATAGGCGAAGTCAATCGGAGTTGAGTTTATTGGCAAATCAACAACATCTCCTTTTGGAGTAAAGACAAATATTCTTTGCTGAAAAAAGTCACTTCTCATTTCGTCTTCTAGCCCCGATGTTTTCTGAAATTCAACTAAATCTTTTATCCAACTAGGGACATCTTCAAAATTTATTTCTTTTTTTTCAGAAAGTATATTCTTAAAAGGTAATAGTTTTTTAATCCAAGAGAAATTCTCTACTACGCTTTCTTTGTAGCCAACATGGGATGCTATTCCATACTCTGATTCTTGGTGCATTTGCTTGGTTTTTATCTGTATCTCTACCACATTACCATAACCGGTAAAAATGGTAGTATGAAGAGCCTTATATCCGTTTGGTTTAGGGAATGCGATATAATCCTTAATTCGTCCTGGTAATGGCCTGTAAGTACTATGAACAATTCCAAAAACCCTGTAGCAATCCTCTATGCTTGGAACAATTATTCTTAGTGCAGATATATCGTATATTTTCTCAATATTCCAATCTTTTCTAGCTAATTTTTTATAAAGACTATATAGTGTTTTCATTCTATAATCAACTGTAAACTCAGTAATGTTCTTTTTTGCTAAAACCTTTTTAATTGATTTTTGAAATCGATCTAGTTTATGAAACTGTTCTTTGTTTCTAGTTTTTAAAAGTTCTTTTGTTTTTTTGTATTCTTCAGGATACACAAAAGGAAAAGCGTGGTCTTCTAATGGTCTGCTTAATTTTCTTATTCCTAGTCGATAAGCTAGGGGAGCATATATTTCTAATGTTTCTGTTGCTATTCTTTTTTGCTTATGTTCGGGAACATACTCTAGGGTTCTCATATTGTGCAATCTATCAGAGAGCTTAATAATAATAACCCTAATGTCTTGTGATACTGCAACAAAAAGCTTGCGTAAGCTTTCGTTGTGTCTTTCAACGCCTCGATATTTTAATTTTCCTAATTTGGTAACACCCTCCACCAAGAATAGTATTTCTTTTCCGAAGAGCTCTTCTACTTCTTCTCTGGTTGCCTTTCCGTCTTCTATGCAATCGTGCAAAAGTCCAGCAGCAATAGTGGTAGAACTCATACCAAGCTCAGCTAATATCTTAGCTGTTTCGCGAACATGAATAAAATATGGCTCTCCAGAAAATCTTAGTTGTCCGCTATGAACTGATTCTGAGAAGGTGAAAGCCTTAGACACAAGCTCAATGTCTTTATTGGCCTGAGAGTTCATTAAATCTATAATTTCTCTTAAATAATCCATATCTAGATTTTATCACAAAATGGTGTATAATTAAAGTATGATTAGATCCGATGAAATAATGGATTACAAAAATGTGGTTAGTATGATTAATCAGTCTATTA
>JAQVRO010000028.1 GCA_028701035.1 Minisyncoccota bacterium | reverse complement strand
TTCGAAGAAATAGAAATATTTGAAATTGGCAATGTGTTTTCTAATCTTAAAGAGGAAGAACACCTCGGCGTTATTCTAAAAAATAAAACTTTCTTTGACGCTAAATCAATTTTAGAATTAGTGGGGGAGAGAATGAGTATAGCTTTATCTTTTAAAGCTGGAAACGATGAATTATTTAATCAAACAGCAGAAGTTTTTCTAAATTCAGAAAAAATAGGAATACTAGCAGCTAATTCGAAATTATCAATATTTGAAGTAAACTTTGATAAAATGAAAAAATTGGCATCTAATAAAAAACAGTATGTTCAGATACCAAAGTTTCCCGAATCAAGCAGAGACTTAGCAATAATTGTTCCCATAGAAACTCCTTATGAAAAACTAGCTAATGAAATTAAAAAGCTAAAGCTTGATATTTTAGAAAATATATTTCTTTTTGATGTCTATACTGGTGACAAACTACCGAAACAAAGCAAAAGCATAGCTCTAAGATTAACTTATCGTGGAGACAGAACCCTAACTAGCACGGAGGTTAACGAAGCTCATAGTATGATTATCAAAAGTCTAGAAAAAAACAATAACTGGAACGTAAGAAAATAATATGAAATTTACACAATTATTTAGTAAAACCAAAAAAGATAGTCCAAAAGATGAGGTTAGCAAGAACGCACAACTCTTAATAAAAGCTGGCTATATTCACAAAGAACTGGCTGGCGTCTATACTTATCTTCCCTTAGGGTTGAGAGTAATTAATAAAATATCAAATATTATTAGAGAAGAAATGAATAAGGTTGGTGGTCAAGAGATACTAATGACAGTTCTCCAAGATAAAGGTCTTTGGGAAAAGACTGGTCGTTGGAATGACGATGTCGTAGACGATTGGTTTAAAACAAAACTTAAAAACGATACAGAATTAGGTCTTGGCTTTACTCACGAAGAGCCATTAGTAAACTTAATGAAAAACCACATTAATTCATACAAAGACTTGCCAATATACCCATATCAAATACAAACAAAATTCCGCAACGAATTAAGAGCTAAATCTGGACTAATGAGAGGAAGAGAATTCTTAATGAAAGATATGTACTCTTTTTCTAAAGACAAAGAAGAACACGAAGCATTCTATGAGAAAATGAAAGGTGTCTATATGAACATATTTAATAAACTAGGACTTGGAGATAAAACATATATCACAATATCATCGGGTGGTTCTTTTTCTAAATACTCCTACGAATTCCAAACAATGTCCGAAGCAGGAGAAGATATTATATATATTATAGACCAAGAAAAGAAATTAGCTATTAATAAAGATGATTTTAACGAAGAAATTATTAAAGATTTTAATTTAGAAATAAAAAAAGAAAATTTGATTAGCTCTAAATCAATTGAAATAGGGGATATATATAGTTTGGGATTTAAATACTCCGAAGCGATGAACTTAAAATACACTACCAAAGATGGAGAAGATAAATTTGTATATATGGGTTGTTACGGAATAGGAATTCCAAGATTAATGGGTGCGGTTGTAGAGAGTAATAGCGATGACAAGGGAATTGTTTGGCCTAAAGAAATATCTCCATTTGATATTCACCTAATAGGATTAGATAAAGTCGCAGATACTTCTAATAAAATATATGATGGGCTGATTGAGCGAGGCTTTTCTGTTCTCTATGATGATCGTGCAGATACAAGTGCTGGTATAAAGTTTAATGACGCTGATTTGATCGGTATTCCAATACAAATAATTATCGGAGAAAAGAAACTAAAAAACAATGAGTTAGAAATGAAAGATAGAAAAACTCAAGAAATCAAAACTGTATCTGTTGATTCTTTATACGATTTATTGTAAAATACAGGCTATGCTAGATATAAAATTCATAAAAGAAAATGCCGACCAGATCAAAAAGGCGGCACGGGATAAAAAGATTGATATTGATATCGATCGTCTTTTAAGTGTTAACGAAGAAAGAGTTAGATTAATTACCGAGATACAAGAAATCAAAACCGAACAAAACAAATTTTCTAAAGCAAAGCCAGACCTAGCGACGATAGAAAGTCTAAAGATTTTAAAATCAAAAATCGCAACACTAAGAGAGAAACTAGATAGCATTGAAGAAGACTATTTAGACTTAATGATAAAAGTTCCCACAATACCATCAACAGATGTTCCATTTGGAAAAGATGATAGTGAAAATGTTGAAGTATTTAAGTGGGGAGAGCCAACTAAGTTTGACTTTGAACCCAAAAGCCATATTGAATTAGCAGAAGATTTAGACCTAATTGATTTTACTAGAGGATCTAAGGTTGCAGGCTATCGTGGCTATTATGTTAAAAACGAGGCTGTAATGCTACAGATGGGCCTTATGATGTATGCCCTAGACAAGCTTGTTAAAAAGGGATTTACTCCTGTGATACCACCAACTCTAGTCAAAGAATTCGTTCTCTTTGGCAGTGGATACTTTTCAAGTAGAAAATATAATCCCGAAATTGACGAGGTCTACAAGATTGAAAACGAACAAGATAAAAATGCTGATGGAACGCTTAGTAAAGAATCCAAATTCTTGGTTGGAACAGCCGAACCATCAATTTTGGCATACTATTCTGACGAAGTACTAGAAAAAAAGAATCTTCCTATGAAAATATGCGGATTTTCTCAATGCTATAGAAGTGAGATTGGTAGTTATGGAAAGAACACCAAGGGTATTTACCGAGTTCACGAGTTTATGAAAATAGAACAAGTTGGTATTACGAGTGCTAATATCGAAGAAGCTGAAAAAGTCCATCAAGAATTGAGAGCTGTTGCTAAAGAAATACACGAGGATTTAAAAATACCATACAGAGAGCTAATTATATGCACTGGAGATTTAAGTGCAGGAAAATACAAACAATATGACATTGAAGCTTGGATACCAAGCATGAATGGTTATGGTGAAACAGGGTCGGCATCAAACTTCTTAGACTGGCAATCTAGAAGGTTGAATGTAAAGTACAGGGATAAAGATACCACTAACTATGTATATATGCTAAATAGCACCGCTATTCCTAGCCCACGAATGCTTATTGCGATAATGGAAAACTATCAACAAAAAGATGGTACCATACTAGTACCAGAGGTTTTAAAGCAATATGTGGGAAAAGATATTATTGGAAAGAAAAATGAATAATTTGATAAATTGGATTTGTAGAGAAGTAGCTTATGGGGGACATGCTCAATGCCTAGCAACAATAGGTATAGTTTATGTTTCTTCGTTTCTGCTAGAGCTTAATGTGGATTGGCAAATTATGACTATAAGCTATCTTTCATTTTACTTAATCTACATAAAAGATCGTATTGGAGAAACCAAAATAGATCAACTAACTAATCCAGAGAGATCGAAGCACATAGAAAACTCAATTTCTATAATTCGTAAGACAATGATTTTTTCTATTATATTTATTGGATTATTATTATTCCTATATGGAAATCTAATATTTAATATTTTTATTATCTTCATTATTTTATTAGGATCCTTATATCCATCAGTATTTAAGCCAATAACTAAAAGGATAGTTGCCTTTAAAAATATTTTTGTAGCTATCTTTTTCTCGGTCGTCACAATAATTCCTGTATTATATCACAAAATAGAAATAAACAATGAATTATTGGTACCGCTATTATTTCTTATGCTATTCGTTTTCATAAAAACAATTTTAATGCAAATGTTGTTAGATTGTAAAGATATTGATGGAGACAAAAAGATTAAACTACTAACTATACCAACTATAATAGGGAAAGAAGAAACATTGAAAATGTTGAAAATAGTTAATACCACGATAACGATTTTAATACCAATTATAGGGTTTATTTTCGGAATTTTCCCTACAGCAATGCTAGCGCTTATCTTCATTGTTTTTATCAATCTTTATGCTTATAAATTAGCAGAGCAAAATAATTATAATGGATATGTAATAGAAGGAAGTGAATTCTTTTTTTGGATGATATTAATTTTTATTTCAAAAAATATAATATAACCAATGCCTTTTCCAGAAATAAATCAATTTCTAATAATTATTATTAATTTAATATCATTATTAGTTTTATATTTAGTTTTAAAAGAAGATGTTTCTAATAGGAGTGTAAAAACAACATTCCTATTAACTATATTTTTTATGCTCTCTTGGGTAAATTTTGCCTACTTAGCAAGGGCTCTTGCAAGAGAAGATGCCATACTCGCTCTATCTCTTTTGAAAGTTGCTTGGGTCGCAACACCACTATTATTCATATCAATTTATTTTCTACTAGTAAACATTTTTGAAAAAAAGTATTACTACAAAAGACTAAATAGATTCGTTCTATTTATGGGGACCATAACAGCAATAATAATTGGCATAACGGATTTTGTATTAAATGGATTAAGATTTGTTGACGGATATATGGGAATAGAATATGGACAGGGGATGATACCATTCTTTAGCACAATAACTTTCTTTATTATAGCAACTACATATATAATAAAAAAAGAATATTACGTTGCTCCTCCAGAAACAAAAACAAAGATACAACATTTAATTGTTGGGATCTTTATTTTCTATATTGCAAATATTATCTTTAATATAACCCTACCCGTTGCATTTAATATAGTTCACATATACTGGCTTGGTGATTATTCAACAATTATCCTGATATCGCTGATCGCATATTCTATCATCAAGAAAGAACTATTTGAAGTAAGGGTTGCGATTACGGGAATTTTAATATCATTAATTGGGGTTTTGCTATTTATTGATGTTGCATTCTTAACTGAAAACTGGGGATTACAAGTAGTTAAAGCAATAACTTTTTTATTCTTTATTATTTTTGGATACCTATTAATGGGAAGTATTACTAGAGAAATAAAACAAAGAGAACAAGTTGAACAACTAGTCGAAAGACTCGAAAGAGCCAATGAAGATTTAAGGGCAGCAGATAAGGCAAAATCTGAATTCATATCCATTGCGTCTCACCAACTCAGAACACCTTTAACGAGTACCAAAGGATACCTGTCTATGATCGCAGACGGAACCTATGGAAAAGTACCCCCAAAGATAAAAGAAAAGACTAATTGCGTGTTTAAGAGCAACGAAAGATTAATTAAACTAGTTAATGAATTATTAAATGTTTCTAGAATTGAAACTGGCAAGATAAAATACGAACCAGAGAAAAGAGATTTAGAAAAAGTCTTGGGACAAGTAGTTCAAGAATTTAGAATCGTAACTAAAGAAAAAGGACTAACATTAAAATTCAAAAAACCAAAAGAGAAATTACCCGAAATGCTCTTAGATGAAGAGAAGTTAAGGCAAGTGCTATTGAATATTATAGATAATGGGATAAAGTATACTCCGAAGGGGGGAATAACCGTTTCCCTTGAAAAAAAGAATGATAACGCACTAATTACAATAATTGATACGGGCGAAGGAATAGCAAAAGAAGACTTAGATAAGATGTTTCAAAGCTTTTCGCGAGGCAGTACTGGAGTTCTTCTTTCTAGCGAAGGTGCTGGCCTAGGGCTATACATAGCCAGAAAGTTTATCGAAATGCACGATGGTAAAATATGGGCCGAATCAAAAGGACTAAAAAAAGGAAGTAAATTTTATATCCAAATTCCAATAAAATAAAAATATGAAAAAAACAATATTTATAGTAGAAGACGAATTGATGTTAGCAGATATGTAT
>JAQVRO010000027.1 GCA_028701035.1 Minisyncoccota bacterium | reverse complement strand
TCAATTGAAGATCTTTCTTTTCCTACTTGAGAAAATACCACTAACTCAATTTCTTCATCCGTTTTTTGAATTGTAGTAGCTAGTTTTCCAGAAACCGAAGTCCTAATGCTTTGAGCAATATCAGAAACGGTTAAACCGTATCTTCTAAGGTTTTCCTTTTTAGGAATTAAAACAAATTCTCCCAACGATGATTCTATCCCGTCATCAACATCACTAACACCTTCAATAGATTTAAGAATCTTTGCAAAATCTTGAGCAATTAATTCTATTTGATCAAGATCCTTTCCTTTAATGTTAACTTGTATTGAACTATCAGATATAGGCAAATCTTCTAATTGATTAACTTTAATTTCAGCTTCAGGAAATTTGTTATTTAAATCATTAATATATTTTAAAGTAATCTCTTGACTAGTAAGATTTCTATCTTTTTTTAACTTAACAGAAATATTTGCCTGATGAGATTTAGAAGCACCAGTTAAATTAATACTACCAGCACCAGATCCCTGACCAATTGTAGATAAAAACGAATAGACATTTTCATCTTTTAATAAATATTCTTCTATTCCCTCTACTAAATTGTTAGTTTTTTCTATGGTTGTTCCATAGGGCAACTCTACGTTAATTGTAATATTTTCAGAGTCAGATAAAGGAAACATCTTAGATTCAATAATTCCTACAAAAGGCAAAGCTATTGATAAAACAAATAATATTAAAATACCCATTAGTATTTTATTCATTAAAAAGTTGTCCCCTATTATATTGCTAAGTAAATTTCTATACCGTAAATTTAATTGTTCCATTTTATCTTTAGCAACACTACATTGTCTTAAAAACCTAGATGCTAGTGTAGTAATGAT
The DNA here is from genome assembly GCA_028701035.1 of Minisyncoccota bacterium. GTDB lineage: Bacteria > Patescibacteriota > Minisyncoccia > Minisyncoccales > CSSED10-335 > MWBX01. The sequence continues at coordinate 4,927 of JAQVRO010000027.1, read as the reverse complement.
ACCTAAACTTACCAATAAAGAAGCTATTAAGACAGTTGATACAGTTAAAGGAATACTTTTAATAAATTCGCCCATTATACCAGAAACTAAAAGCATAGGCACAAAAGCAAAAACAGTAGTTAAAGTTCCTGTTATTAACGGATTTTTAAATTCGCTAATAGTGTTATATATAGCAGATTCTAACCCTTGACCATCGGTTTTTTTACGAGAAATACTTTCTACTACAACAATAGATGCATCAACTAATATTCCTAAAGATAAAATTAAAGAAAAAAGGGTAAGAAAATTAATAGTTAGGCCTAAATACTCTATTACAATAAATGATATTAAAAAAGAAAAAGGAACAACAGTACTTGCCAGCAAAGCCTCTTTAAAGCCAAGAAAAAATGCCAGTATAATTAATATAATTAGTATAGTAAGAAGTCCGCTTTGTACTAAATTATTAAGATCATTTCTAATCAAATCAGCATCATTTTGTATAATATTAATGTTTAATCCAGAAATATCTAGTAACGATATTGATTCTTGAATAGCGTCAGATATTTTCAAAATATTACCTTCTCCGCTTTCTTTAAAAACATTTAAAGATACTGCTTGCTCCGGAGTTGATTTATCTATACTGAACCTAGTGATACTACCAGTTGGAGAAAAACCATCTTTGACAGTTGCCACATCGCCAACAGTAATTATCGCCTTAGATTTTTCAATTATTGGAATATTTAAAACATCTTCAATTGTTTTTAATTGACCATCAAAACGAACCGCATAGTTACCTCCACTTTCTATAATCCCAATAGGACTATCTATATTAGATTGAGCAATAATTCCTATTATATATTCTATTGATAATCCATATCTAAAAAGCTTGTTATTATCAATTTCTATTTGTATTTGAGAATCAGGAGCCCCAATAATGTTTACTTGAGAAACACCGTTTATTGATTCAATCTCTTCTTTTAATTCTTTAGCATATTTCTTAAGTTCTACTAAACTATAATCTCCAGATAAAGCTATCTTTATAATTGGAACATCAGAAAAGCTAATTTTTTGTATAACTGGGTCTCTAGTATTTAGAGGAAAACTACCCTGAACACGTGCAACTCGAGATCTTATCTCGGTAATCATTTCCGAACTGTCAGCCGAAGCATCAAATTCAATAATTACACTAGATATACCCTGACTAGATGTTGATCTCATTGATTGAATATCAGATAATCCTGAAATTTGGTTTTCGATAGGTTTGGTAATCAACTCCTCTACATTTTCAGATCCAGCACCGGGTAAAATTGTGCTCACTACAATAACTGGGATATTAACTTCTGGAGAAGATTCTTTGGGCATTTGGAGTATCGCAAAAGCACCGAAGATAAAAACACCAACTAGTATTAAGTAAGTAAAACGATAGTTTTTAATAAAAAATTCAAAAAAAGACATAATTATTCTACTATTACTTTATCACCTTTTTCTACTAACGAAACATTGGATAATATTTTTTCTATACCCTCTAGACCACTAACAACTAATACTTTATCGTTTTCGCTGGATCCAAGAGTAACAGGAATAGCGGTTACTAAACCGTCTTTAACGGTATATGCAAAACTACCGCTACTAGTAACCTTAACAGAAGATAAAGGAAGCGATATCCTATTATTATTAACTACTCCAAATATCTTAGCATTGACATATTCCCCCGGCTTAAAATCTCCGCCAGTAAAATACATACTAACCTCTACTTGCCCATTATCAGGATTGATTGCATCGGAAACGCTAACTACCCCACCCTCGTGATTATTGTCTACTAAAACACTGTTGCCCAAAGATATGAGTCTTGATCTTTCAGGGCTAACAAAAGTGGTTAACTTGAGAGATTGAGGGTTAATAATCTTAACTGGAGCTTGACCAACACCAACAGTTTCTCCTTTCTTAATAGAAACTGAAGATATTAGTCCAGAGAAAGGGGCTTTTAGTTGATGTTTAGATAGCTGAGATTCTGCCAATGATAGACTAGCTTCTGCCTGTTTTGTCTGAGCTCTTTGAGCTTCAATCTGCTCTTCTCGACTACCCGACCTGGCTAATTCTAAATCTCTTCTGGCTTGATTTAGCGCCTCCTCAGCTTGTTTTATACCATAATCCTTATCCCTTGAAGCATTTTGATAAGCGTTTAAATATGTAATATATGTAGCGCTGCGATTATTTGGTATTGGTAGTACCCATTCAACACTAGGCAATCTAGTAAAATTTTCTGGAAAAAGAATATAAAGGCCACTTTCTCCTAATGGTTGAGGAGATCTAGTGCTAACAGAACCAGAACCTGAACCATCGGGTCCAGTATATTTAAAGGAATAGCCCGATTGAGTACCAGAGGCGTATAGCGTAATTAAATACTCGCCCTCCTCACCACTATATGTTCCAGTAATACTTGGAGCTTGAGTACTATAATTATCGTCGGCAATTTCTTTAGATAAATATACTCTCAAGTCATTATTAAAAAGATTTTTCTTAGCATCAATCACTGCATTTTCTGACTGCACGATAACTCTCTCTAGGGCGTTTTCGGCACTAGAAACAACACTCTCTTTAATGGCTAGTACATCATCAAGACTACCACTTAGCATCTCGTTTAGCCTCGATGTTTGAGCACTTAGAGCTGCCCTGGCTTGATCTACGCGCAATCTCTGATCGCTATCTTCTATGGTTAACAATATATCTCCAGCCGAAACACTGTCTCCAACTGACACAAGAACATTTTTAACCTGACCACCTACCTCCATAGATAACATCGCTTCTTTTTCAGACTCTATCTTACCATTTACAGGTATTTCTATTGCCTGATTGGCAAAAGAAGAAACATCAACCAAAGAAACAACTGGTAAATCTTTCTCTTGTATTGGCAAACTATCTTTATTCGAAATACTTAAAAAGATAAAAATTGCAATTAGTATAATAATTGGTAGAAAAATTTTTGATTTTTTCATAATTTTAAAATTAAAACAAAGCTCCAGCGGGAGCATTGTTCAGTATATGATATTATCAGAGAAATGTCAAACTTAGTTCAAATTATCAAAACTCAACTCACATCCGGTCTCTCTCGCAAGGTTTTCTGGAGTTCCTAATTCTTGAAAGGATTTACCGTTAATAACAACAGATGGGACAAAATCTTCCAACATCTCGTTGGTGCACCTCTCTTGCTCCTCGTTACAATTTACTGCTATTGGAGATAAAACATCGTAACCACCATATTTTTTAACTAAATCTTTACAAGCAGGACAAGTTTCGCTGGTATATATTGTAACTCCTTTTTCTTTAAGACAATCTATAAAATCAGCAGAAACTTTTTCAAGCTCCACTTCCTCAAAGATAATATCTTTATCGGCAATCAAAATCTCCACTGTTACCGTTTCTTTCTTTTCTTCTATCAATTCAAAAATCTTTTGTACTCCAAAATCTTCAATTGCCCTATCTTTTAACTCTTCTTTCATTTCATCAAAAGACATAGTTTCTAATTCCCCCATACTTACCAAATATGAATTATACTTTTCTCTTAAATCTTCCTCTGTTGGCTCAAAATCTTTAGAAAAATAATCTACTAGTTTATTAACTTTAACTTCATAATCAATTGCTTTATCTATCTCTTCTTGAGATATACCCTCACCTAAAAGAAGATCCATAAACTCTTCTTCTGTTTCAAGATTAAGCATTGCAACATTACGATCTATTTGAATTTGAATCTCTTCCTTAGAAATCTCTATCCCCAACTCCTCTATCTTTTCTGTTACAATAGCTATCTCTGTTAATCTATCAATTGTAGATTCTTTAATTTTCCCTTTATCAAGTTCAATTCCATAAGACTTATACTCATTAAGGACACTATCAAATTCTCTTTGAAACTCAATACGACTAAATTCCACTCCATTGATTTTAAGAGCAACATCACTACTATTACTATTTGAATTATAGAAAAGAGAAAAAGCTATGGTTAAAACTATAATCGAAATAACTGTTAAGAAATACTGATTTTTAATCATTTGTTTTTATTATAAATAATATAAGAATATACTAGCACATACAGCGAGGAAATCAAAACAGGGACTAATACGAAAACTATCGCATATTTTGGTAATATAATGCTAACCAATGCAATTACACCGCTCAATTTAAATAATTTAGAACCAAGTTTATGGGTTTTGTCCCAAACAAAATCACTACTCAGAGTCCACGGTGTCCTAATACCAATAGACCAATTTCTTTGTGCTTTGCCAATTAATATCCCAATGTAGTAAAATAAAAAACCAAAAGCAGGAGTTAGAAATTGTGTAAAGTTAAAATAATATTCTAAATTATATGCAATGGTTAGAATGTGAAGGTAGAGGAAGAATGTTAGAAAAACTAATATAAACTTATCAAAATAATCCCTAAACTTATTAATATTATCTTTCAGTGGATCTATTTTAGGAACGACGATAAGAAGAATTAAAATAACTAAAGATATAATTGGTATTAAGAATAATCCCCAAAACTTACTTGAATATCCATCAGCTTCACCAGCCATATCCCAATGAGATGCTACCATGTCTGGCATTAACGGATAAACATAAATACTTATAACAAAAAACAATAACGAGACTGATAAAATTAATAATCTTGTTTTATTCATAATAATTTATTTTAATTGCTTTTCTAACCTTATCCATTGTCTCTTTGGCGACAACTCTTGCTTTCTTGGTTCCACTTTTTAAAATACTTTCCACCTCTTTTGGGTTTTTAGCCAACTTATCTCTCCTCTCCCTTATTGGACCTATTAAATCTTCTAAAATAGTAATTAATCTTTTTTTAATGACAACATCGCCTAAACCACCTTTTTTGTAATCTTCTTTTAGTTTCTTTAATGCTACCTTATCTTTATCAAAAACATCTAAGTATGTAAAAA
>JAQVRO010000001.1 GCA_028701035.1 Minisyncoccota bacterium | reverse complement strand
GGCAAAGGAACTCAGGCAGAGCTTTTAGCAAACACTTTTAATTTGTATTCTTTTGAGACTAGCAAAATACTAGAAGAGAGTTTTAATAATGCAAAAGAAGGGGATAGCGTGGTTGTTGATGGAGAAGAGTTTAATTTAATAAACGAAGGCAATCTTTGGAGGGCTGGATCTCTTTGTAGCCCTCCCTTTGTAGCCCACTTAGTTGCCGAAAAGATTAAAGATTTGCATAAAAATGATAGGGGGATTGTGTTTTCTGGATCTCCTAGAACGGTGTTTGAAGCAGAAAAAATTATTCCCTTAATGGAAGAGCTTTATACTAAAGAAAGAGTAAAGGTAGTATTCTTAGATATTCCACCTGAGGAGACTATTCGTCGTAATTCTAACAGAAGAATTTGTAAACTAATGCGTCACCCAATCCTCTTTTTAGAGGAGAACAAAAACATTACAAGGTGTCCACTTGATGGCTCTATGCTAGTTAAAAGAGAAGGCTTAGACGATCCCGAAGTAATCAAGGTAAGAATTAAAGAGTTTCAAGAGAGAACACACCCTATAGTTGAATTCTTGAGAGAAAGAGGTGTTGTTGTTAATGAGGTTGATGGAACTAAATGTCCAGTAACGGTGTTTGAAAGTATTATGGATAAGATAAAATGAAAGTTAAGTCTCTACAAGATATAGCATTGATGCAAGAGGGGGGCAAGATATTAGCAAGTATTGTAAAAGAAATAGAAGGCAAGGTTGTTCCCGGAGTTACTACTAAAGAGCTCGATAAGTTTGCCGAGAGTCTTTTTCAAAAATATGGCAAGCCTTCTTTTAAGGGGTATAATGGTTTTCCAGGTTCTATATGCACATCGGTTAACGAAGAGATAGTTCATGGAGTGCCATCAAACAGAGTTATCGTTTCGGGAGATATATTATCAATTGATGCTGGACTTTTTTACAAAGGATTTCATACAGATATGGCAACCACTGTTGCGGTAGGTAATATTGATAGCGAAGTTAATCGCTTAATTAGAGCGACCAAGAAAGCTCTTAAAAGGGGAATCAAGAAGTTAAGGCCAGGAATTACTGTTGGAGATGTGGGCAACACTATAGAAAGATATGTTGATTCTCAAGGGTTTTGCGTTGTAGAAGGTCTTTGTGGTCATGGAATAGGGCGAAAACTTCACGAAGCTCCAGATATACTAAACTTTGGCTCTAGGAATAAAGGAGAGGTCTTGCCAGAAGGTTTGGTGATTTGTATTGAGCCAATGCTTTCAATGGGTGGTTCAGCTATTGATTATTGCGATAATCAGATTACGATTAAGACTTCAGACAATTCTATTTCCGCGCATTTTGAGCACACCATAGCTATTACTAGTAATGGGTGCAGAGTTCTAACAGAATAAAACTTGTATTTATCCCTGTTATTATGTATAATGACACTGGAAGTAAGCTTTAAGCTTACATCCAGTAAATATATGCACGGTAAACCAACAAAAGGTCAATATTTAGAGGTTTTATTAAGATGCCCCAAGACAATACTTTCTACTAAAGATATTGCTTTGTTATGGAAAGAGCAAACAGAAGCTTCTTTAAGAGTTAGATTAAGTCAATATGTTAAAAAGGGTAAGCTAATTAGATTGCATCGTGGTATTTATGCAAAGGATAAAAACTATAATCGTTTTGAATTAGCTACCCGTATTTATACTCCTGCATACATTAGCTTTGAAACAGTGTTAACCCGAACGGGAATAAACTTTCAATATTATAGCAATATATTTGTTGCGACTTACACTACTAGAGAGATTGAAATAGATAACCAAAGGATTTCCTTTGTAAAGATGAAAAGTTCTGTTTTGACTAATACAATTGGAATTAAACATGTAGATGATGTTGCAATTGCAACAAAAGAAAGAGCATTCTTAGATCGTATATATGTAAGCAAAGATTATCACTTTGACTATTTAGATGTTTTGGATTGGAATAAGGTATTTGAAATATTACCAATATATTGCAATAAAAGAATGGATAAAAAGGTTCATGAGTATTTTAAGCATTACAAAGAAAATAATTTAATTAAATGACACTAGATTATTCAAGGCATAAGAATATATTATTGCAAATATTAAAAGATATTTTCTCTGATACATCAATTTCGCCATATCTTGCTTTTAAGGGTGGCACAGCAGCTTTAATGTTTTATGGGCTAGACCGTAATTCTGTTGATATTGACCTTGATCTTTTAGATGAAAGCAAAGAGCAAGAAGTTTTCGAAAAGATTCAAAAGATAGTATCTGGTTATGGTAGGGTTGTTGATTCGCGAATTAAAAGATTTAGCCTTACTACGATAATTTCCTATGATTTAAAATCTCAAAATGTTAAAGTAGAGGTTAATCGTAGAGATTTTGGTTCAAAGTATGAATTAAAAACATTGCTTGGCATTTCTATGTTGGTAATGACCAGAGAAGATATGTTCGCTCACAAATTAATGGCAATGTATGAACGAATTGGAAAAACAAATAGAGATGTCTACGATGTTTACTTCTTCTCAAAAAATAATTGGCCCATAAACAAGCAATTGGTTGAAAGTAGGGCTAAAATGCCATTCAAGGAAGTTTTAGCTAAATGTATTGAGCTTTTAGATAAGATGGATAATCGTCATATTCTTGATGGTCTTGGTGAGATACTCACTGAGCCTCAAAAAGATTGGGCTCGTGCTAAGCTTCGAGCAGAAACCAAATTTTACCTAGAAGCTTTGTTAGTAAGTTGACTAGAATAATTATTTATTCTACAATAGTATTGTAAGGTATTGACTATATTTTTCAATTATATTAAAATTATTTAATATGGAAGAATTTCAAAATAAAATAAAAGGGTTTAGAGAGTTGTTGTATTATGTCTTTACGGATATGACAGAAAAAGCAAAGATGCTTTTTTACTCAATATCAATAATTCTTGTAATAGAGATATTATTGTTTTTGATTCTCAATAACAAATGGTTACCTGACTATATTTTTATGGGTCAGGGTTCTTTTTTTGATAACTTCTTAGCAGCTGGTCAAATTTCTATTACTATATCTGTTATTGTTATTTTATTAATGTCGGTTCTTCAGTTTTCAATTATTACCTGCATCAGAGAAGACTTTGATGATTTTAAAGATTCAGTTAAAAAAGGAATATCTGCAGTATCAAAAGTAGCAATACAAATTGCTTTACTCGGAGGAATCATATCGGGTATTTTTGTTTTAGCAGAGTCTTATCGTTTGGCAGTGATTGCCATTGCTATCATTGCTTATTTCTGGGCAATACTAGCAACATATATTGCTCTTAGAGAAAAGAGAAGGGGGGTAGATGCTTTTATTCGAGCCATTCATGCTTTGCGTAAAAACTTCATTAACTTTAATCTTAAGATAATATTGTTTTTTGTAGTTTTGTTCTTATCTCTTATTGCCCCAATATTTATTCTATACTTTGTCTATTTGCTCTTTTTCCCATCAAGCACATGGTTTTTGGCCTTAGTAGGTGTAGTTACGTTTTTACTAATGCTTGTAGGAACGGTTATTGCTAATTTGTATTTATCAGTGTTATCTGAAAATGTTTGGAAGATAAGAAAGCATGTTGCATTTTACAGTTCTCATCCTTTATATTTATTAGCAATTAATATATTCTTAATGGTAGTCCTTTTAATATTAATGCTTGGTATCGTTGTATAATTAAAACAAAAATATGCTTTTAGATAATAAAAAATTAGAGGAGCTGTTAGTCCCCAAACATGTTAGTAAGGATGATTTTGATTTGGTGGTAGCTGAGGCTAAAAAGAAAAATGTTGACATTGATCTACTTCTAACAGAAAAAGGTTTTATTCAGGACTCTGTTTTGGGCAAGATTATTGCTGATGAAACTGGTTGCGAGTTCCTAGACATCAAAAGAACTCAAATAGTAGAGATTGATTCAGAGCTTTTAGATCATATCCCCGAAGCAGTTGCTTACGCTCAAAAAACAGTTGCATTAGAACAAGACAAAGACACTCTTAAGGTGATAACTTCTAATCCTGGAAATTATACATTCTTTAAGTTACTAGAAAAGAAGTCTGGTAAAACAGTTAAGGTCTATTATGTTACTCCTTTTAATATTGATCAAGCTCTTAAGAGGTATAAGGGTGACTTGCGTCGCGAAGTAAAAAACCTTTTAGAAGAATTAGAAAAGAATCCTGTAAAAAAGGAACAGAATATTGTGGAGTTGGTTAGTCTTTTAATGGAATACGCCTATACCAATCTTGCTTCAGATGTCCATATTGAGCCATTAAGTGAAATGGTGGTGGTTAGATTTCGTATTGATGGTATTATGCATAAGGTAGCCGAATATTCTAAAGACTTGCATAATCAGGTTGTTTCTAGAATAAAGATTATGGCTAAGCTAAGAACCGACGAGAAGGCCGCCGCTCAAGATGGAAGGTTTGAAATGGAAACCACTGTTCAAAAGATTGATGTTCGTGTCTCTATACTGCCAATTACCGAGGGTGAAAATGTAGTTATGCGTTTACTTATGCAAAGAGGCCGATGGTTTACTGTAGCCGATTTAGGGTTATCAGAAGCTGATCTTAGAAAGATTAAAAACAATGCTACTAAGCCGTATGGTATGATATTGGTAGTGGGTCCTACTGGTTCTGGTAAGACGACTACTCTTTACGCAGTGTTACAGCACTTAAACAAGCCCGAAGTTAATATTATGACTATTGAAGATCCAGTAGAGTATAATATTGAGGGTATCCACCAAACACAACTTAATCCCGCCAAAGAAATTACTTTCCCTAAAGGTTTGCGTACTATTGTTCGTCAAGACCCAGATGTTATTATGATTGGTGAGATTCGTGATGAAGAAACTGTAGATATAGCTATTAACTCAGCTATGACGGGGCACCTAGTATTATCCACTATGCATACTAACGACTCAGCAACAACATTTCCTAGGTTGCTAGAAATGGGAGCCGAGCCATTCTTAGTTGCTTCTTCTGTTAATGTTTCCATCGCTCAAAGATTGGTGCGTAGTATTTGCCAAGATTGCAAAGAGGAATATTATCTTTCTGAAACAGAATTAAAATATTTTGAAAGCGAGCCAGAGCTAGCAGAATTGTTAAAAGAAATTTCCAAACAAGACGATTTATCCAAAATTAAACTTTATCGTGGACGAGGTTGTAAGATATGTAATGATACAGGGTATTATGGCCGAAGTGCCATATTTGAGGTGCTAGAGCTTAGCGAAGATTTGCGTAATTTAATTATTGGCAAAGCTTCTTCTGATATGATTAAAAAGAAAGCTATAGCCGAGGGCATGACACCTATGATATATGATGGAATAGTCAAAGCTTTAGCTGGTAAAACAACATTAAGCGAGGTTATTAAAGTAACTAAGATTTAAATGCCGATACTAAATAAAATATCAACACAAGAGAAAGTGGATTTTATTAGAAATCTTTCTCTTTTGGTTAAAAGTGGAGCGCCAATAGATCAATCTTTTAATGTTTTGGCCGAGCAGGCAGGTCCTTCTATGAAGAACCTTTTAATGGATGGTAAAAAGAAGATTGAAAAAGGGACTCCAGTTTCCGAAGTTTTTGCTAGCAACTCTAACTTTGATGGTGTTTTTGTTAGTTTTATTAAAGCTGGAGAAGAATCGGGAACATTAAGCGAAAACTTAGAGTATTTAGCTGATTGGCTTGACGGTAGCAATACTCTAGAAAAAGAACTTAGTTCAGCCACACTTTATCCTAAGATTATTATCACCTTTGCTGTTATTATGGGTTTAATCCTTGCTCTGTGGGTTTTGCCAAGCATGGTTCAAGTGTTTCAAACTCTTGATGTTGAATTGCCCCTTGCGACAGTTATTCTTTTAAGTATTGCTAACGCAGTAGATGCTTATCCCTTAGAAATTGTATTGGGAGTATTCTTCTTAATAGTTTTTGTATTAATATTATTCCGAATTAAAGCTTTTAGAAAGATCTTCTATATCGTTGTTTTGAGAACCCCTGTTGTGGGGCCATTATTAAAAGACTACGAATTAGCCGTTATCGCTCAATTGGGGGCTGTGCTTTTAAAAAGTGGAACCTCAATTGGTAGAGTTTTTGATATCTTAGCCGAATCAACAAGTAATTATGAGTATAAAGAGGCGATAGCGGATGTTTCAGAGAGAATTCAAAAAGGAACTAGTTTAGTAGAAGCTCTTAGGGCATATCCCCGTTTATTCCCTTCAATATTCTCTAGTGTAGTTGCAGTTGGAGAAGAGACTGGTTCTTTGAGTAATTCTTTTGGATACTTGGCTCGTTTCTTTACCAATAGAGTTAAAGACAAAACCGCTAAGTTGCCTACAGTAATTGAACCTTTGCTATTAGTAACAATTGGTTTGTTTGTTGCTTTCATTGCTGTTGCCATTATTATGCCGATTTACGAGGTAACAAAGGGGTTGTATTAATAATGATAAAATCAGTCAGTAAAAACAAAGGAGGTATTCTTATGGAGGCCATGGTTGCGATGGCTATCTTTGCTATTGGAATGTCTTTTGTGTTGTTGCTTTTTGTTAGTTCTTCCAAAGGAGCTCTGTATTCTCTAGAGGGGACTAAGGCATCTTTAATGGAAACACAATCTATGGAGGCGGTAAGGTCAATTCTAAATGATCGTGGGTGGTTGCCTGTTGGGACTTACGAAGTGGGACTAAAAGACAACAAAGAATGGGATATTATCTCTACCGATGGGCTTGTTGGGCACTGGAAGTTGTCAGGAGATGCTAACGATTATTCTGGCAATGGTAACCATGGGACACTAGTTGGTGGAGTAACATGGGCAGAGGACAGAATGGGGCAAGCTAGAGGGTCTGCTGAGTTTGATGGGGTGGATGGTTATGTGGCAGTAGATGATCAAATTCTCTTAACTTCAAGCTATGTAACAGTATCAGCTTGGATAAAAACTTTAGGTAAATTAGATTCTAGTCAAATAATAATTGCGAAAAGAACATCATTAGATAATGATCAATTTGAATTTAGAATTAACCCTTCTTATAATCTTAATTTCGATCGATATCTGCCGAATTCGGGTTCTGTTTCTAGCATAAATACAGTTCCTTTAAATGAGTGGGTATTTGTGTCTATGACATTTGATGATGTTGAGAACGAGGTAGAGTTTTATATAAACGGAGTATTAGATTCGGTTAATTTTTATACTGAAGCTTATGAGGGTGACTCATCTTCAATCATTACTATTGGGAGAAGCGGAGTTAGTAGTCAAGATGGTACTTCTGATCCTTGGAGAAGTTTTAATGGTCAAATTGACGATGTCCGCATCTACAACCGTGCCTTATCAGAAGATGAAATAAAAGCACTATATGGTCATTATAGCGAGAAGTATCAGCCCAAAGTCACTGTAGGTGATGGAATTACGGATGGTCTTGTTGGTTATTGGCCAATGAATGAAGGCGAGGGAAAATATGTCTATGACTATTCTCCACGCACAGATAATTGGGGAAAAATGTTCGGCCCATATTTGAATTTTGATGGAACAGACGATTATGTTGATTGTGGTGATATAAACGAACCTATAGAGGGTAAAAATAATTTTTCAATTGGATACTGGATAAATCTTGAACAAAATAAAAATTATAATACTCATATGGGAACTGTGGCAGGCTCCGATTATAACTTAGGGTGGAACGTATTATCTACTGTTGACGGCTCATTATTCTTTGTTGCAGACGATACAGCAGGGTCTCCGTGGGGCATAGCTTGGGACACAGGTTATAATTTAACTACTAATGAGTGGGTTCATATCGTTTTTACGAGAGATGGAGATGTTTTTAAGCTATACATCAATGGTTCTTACTATGGAACAACAACAAATTCTCTAACGATAGGTAGTGGGGCATATAATCTACAGATTGGTAGTTCAGGAGACGAGAGGTTTGTGGACGGTAAAATCGATGATGTTCGCATCTATAATCGTGCTCTCTCTGCAGAAGAAGTTTCTAAACTATACAAAGGGGAGTGGGTTTCTGATACTGGTTTAGTCGGTCATTGGGATATGGATGAAGGTTATGGTGGCCAGGTTAGTGATAAGTCTGGCAATGGTAATCATGGCACTATTAATGGTGCTACTTGGGGAGACAACTCTCCAGAGTGGGTTGATGATGTTTCTGGCGGGGCGCTAGACTTCGATGGAGTAGATGATTATGTGAATGCTGGGAATGATGCGAGTTTACAATTAACTAATCAAATGACAATATCTTCTTGGATTAAGACAGAGGGAAATACTAATTCACGAGTTGGTGGTAAAAGTTCAAGCGGTCATACAAGCTTTTACTTATACAGCAGATTTCTTGTTTCTGGGAATGGCTCTAGTCAATCTCATACAGATGTTGTATTATCAGAAGATGGAGTTTGGGAGCATAGAGTTGGTGTTTATAATGGAACAGCGGGAATATTAAAATTGTATGTAAATAGCGTTGATGTAACGGGAAGTATTACGGGAACAATTCCCACTTCACTTTACAATAGTAGTGCACCTTTTAAAATTGGTGTTGCTTCTACATTGATGACAGAATCAGACGCCCATCTACAAGGACAAATCTCTGATGTCCGTATTTACAACCGTGCCCTCTCTGCAACTGAAATACAAAAGATTTATGAATATGGCAGAACAAACAAATTTTATACCTCAGAATAACTATGTTTAAAAACAAAAAACAATCAGGATTTATAGCATTAACTTCGGTTCTTCTTTTTGGAGCCCTAATACTTGTTATGGGTCTTTCAATGGCCTCCACTTCTATAAGTGAGCAGGCAATGACTGGTTACGAAAAAGGAGGCGAAAAAGCCATTTCTGCATCCAATGCTTGTGTTGATCTTGGTGTTAGTATGGTTAAGAATAGCGATCCCTCTGAATTATTAGAAATAGAAAATTACGAAATTCATCTTTATGACGATGTTTATTGCAATCTTTCTTTTTCTAAAAACCCAGATTATAGTTATAGGGTAAAAGTAACAGGAACAGCTAGCGTTGATACTAGCCAAAGAAGCTTTTCACATACAGAATATGCTTATGTTGATAACCATGAATTTATTCCGGGTCTTGTTGGCTATTGGCCAATGAATGAGGGCAGAGGCACTGCTGTTTATAACGAGGCATCGGACGATAGAGAATCATATTTAGATTTTGACGGAGTGGACGATTATGTGACAATGGGAGCTTCTTCAGAAACAGAAGTAGATGGATCTGTTACTATTTCGTCTTGGGTAAAAGCAAATACTGTTCCGAATACATGGACTATTATCGCTGGAAGAGCACAGAATTCAATGGAGCAGTATGATTTAAGAATAAATGAAAGTGGAGAGTTTATTTTTCTTGTTAGAGATAGCACTGGTTATTATGAGATTAGTTCTGGAATTTCAAAAACTAATGATTGGATTCATTTTGTTGGTGTGTTTGATAGCTCTACCAAAGAAGCCAGTATTTATGTTGATGGAGTTTTTGTAAATAGTGCTATAATATCAGATTCTACTTTAAAAAAAGGCGCTAATTATTTTACTATAGGGGGCAGGTATAACGGTAGCGATTGGATTAGTTTTTTTGATGGTCTCATTGATGATGTCCGCATTTATAACCGAGCTTTGTCAGAAACAGAAATTCAAAAACTTTATAACGAAACAGAAAACATCACAGATGGTTTAGTCGGTCATTGGGATATGGATGAAACATTTGGTGATTTAGCTGTTGATAGTTCTGGGAATAATAATCATGGCACTATTTATGGAGCCAAGAGAGGTGGCTCTAAAGGAAAGTATGTTGGTATAGAAGCTTTTACCACAGTAGGTAGTCACACCTGGACTGTGCCAGAAGGAGTAACGGAAGTAGATGTTCTTGTTGTCGGCGGCGGCGGAGGAGGTGGACTTAATAATGGTGGCACCTATCATCATACTGCCGGCGGCGGCGGAGGAGCTGGAGGGTTGATTTTCGATGATTCATACAATGTAGTCTCAGGAAGTAGTATCTCAATTAATGTCGGTGACGGCGGGGCAGGTGGGTACAATGACACTGCTCCTCAAGATGGTGAAAATTCAGTATTCGATACACTTGTAGCAGTAGGGGGTGGAAGGGGTGCAAGCATTGACAATATCTCTGAGAATAGTCCACATAGTGGAGGATCCGGTGGAGGAGGTGCAAGGCATGTTGATCATCCTGTTGAGGGTGGCGCAGGAACCCTTAATCAAGGAAATAAGGGGGGGGATTATTATGGTCCTGGTGGTAGTTCGGCAGGTGGTGGAGGTGCTTCAGAACCAGGAGGTTCTTCAGATGGAACAGTTGCTCAAGATGGTGGAGACGGTCTTTATTTTGGTCATACTTTCGGAGATAATTATGGAGAATATGGTTGGTTCGCAGGTGGTGGAGGTGGTGCAATTGGGGGAAACGATGCCACTATAGATAGAGTTAACCCTGGGGAGGGAGGATCTGGAGGTGGTGGTGACGGAGGTGATGGATATGACACTTCAAGTAGTGAAGAACAGAAAGGAGAAGATGCTTTGTCCAATACAGGTGGTGGTGGAGGAGGAGGAGGTGCTCATAGCGACACTACTCCCATTGGAGATGGTGGTTCTGGTGGTTCTGGCATTGTTATCATAAGATACACTAGATGGGTAGATGGCCGCCACGACAAATCTTTGGACTTCGATGGAGTCGGAAATTATGTGGATGTGGGAAATGATGCGAGTTTGGCGCTAGATAGCGATTTATCAATATCATTGTGGAGTAAATTTCAAGGAACAGTTGGAATAGACAGCAGTTTCATGATTTCGAAAAAGAATGCAAACCATGATCAATTAGAAGGTTATCAGGTTTATTATTCATCCCATAATAACGGAACGATAGACATGATGGCGAGTGATGGTTACTACAAAAGACATACAGTTCTACAAGATAATAATTGGCATCATTATATGATGACTTGGAGTGGAACTACGTTATCGCTTTATATAGATGGACAATATATTAATGGTTCTTATTCTGGAACACCTAAAGCAGTTGTTGCTGGTGATGATGACTTATGGATCGGAAAAAGAGATCAGGCTAATGTTGATTATACTAACGGCCTTATAGACGATGTTCGCATCTACAACCGTGCTCTCACAGAAGACGAAATAAAGTTTTTGTACCAAAGAGGTTTAGAGTATCATGTTAACCGTTAATATCACTAAAATATGTTTTGGATTATAAAAAAAAGCAAAAGACAAAAAGGGTTCACTTTCATTGAGCTTATGCTTGTTGTTTCAATGATTGCAATGTTGTCAGCTATGACAATACCAATAAGCTTTGGTTCTTTAAAAAAACAATCCGTTGAAGAAGAAGCTTCTCAGTTATTAAGTGTTTTAAGACAAACACAGGCAAAGTCAATGAAAGGTAGAGATGATAGCCTTTGGGGAGTATATTTTACACCAGAAACATATACATCTTTTAAAGGTAACTCTTATGAAGAAAGAGATCCTTTATATGACGAAGTGTTTGAACTTTATTCAGACATAACTATTGCTGGAGCTCCAGAGATTGTTTTTGATAATAGCGGTAAACCCCAAATTGAGGGCTTGGTTGGTCATTGGACAATGAACGAAGGGGAGGGAGGCGTAGCACACGATTTAAGTGGTCAGGAGAACCACGGAACTTTGGTTAACGATCCTACATGGGCAAATGGTAAGGTTGGCGGGGCGCTAGATTTCGATGGAACAGACGATTATGTGAATTGCGGAAGTGGAACAAGCTTAGATTCAATTACAACACAAGTTTCAATATCGCAATGGATAAAATTTAATACTTCTCAAAATACTCGCTGTTTTATCTTTCGTCGTTTAGATACTTCTCATAGTAGTTACGCTATTGGCGTTGATGATTCTACTAATAATATTATAAAGTTTTATACTCTAACGGATACGGGCAATTCAAATACTTTAACTTCACCATTAACTTATAATGATGGAAATTGGCACAATGTGGTAGGGGTCTGGAACGGAACGAATAAATTTTTATATATAGACGGAATGCAGGTAGCTACTATAGCCTTTAGTGGAACCATGAATAATTGGGGAAGTGCCAATCTTTATCTTGGTTCGTTATCTGGTTACGCTCAATTTTTTAACGGCTCTATTGACGACATCCGCATCTACAATCGTGCTCTTACAGCGGAAGAAATAAGGTTGATATATGAATCTGGGCTTGATGGTGTAGATGATAATATTATTGAGCTAAGTGACGGTAGCGATTCTGTTAAAATTAATGTTGGTCGTCAAGGCAGAATAGAAGTTGTTAGGTAATACTATGATTCTAAAAGAATATAATTTAAATAAGAAAAGGGAGAGAGGCTTTACTTTTATTGAGTTTCTTGTTTATACATTTCTTCTTTCGGGTATTCTTTTGGCTATGGGTGGTATTGCAGTCAATGTTTTATCATCTAGTTCTAATTCTGAAATTGTAGAAGAGGTAACATACAATGTTCGTTTTGCAATGCAAAAGATTGGTGCAGAGATAAGGAATGCAGATACGATAGTATTACCTGGTAGAACAGGAAATATGTTATGGCTTAGAACAAACAATGAAAACGATCCAGTTCTCTTTTGGCTTGAAGACGGAGCTATTGTAATGAAGGTGGCAGGTTATCCTCAGGAGAAAATAACAGCATCAAGTATAGTGATTGATAGTCTTACCTTTAGAAATGTTGGTCTTCCTAAAGATCCTGGTTCGGTACAAATAACCATTGGAGCCTCGTATTATAATCCGCAGAATTATCCAGAATATGACTTTTCAGACCAATTCATATCTGCTTATACTTTAAGAGCCAAGAATTCAAAGCCTTCGGATAAGCTTTTAACAGATGGACTTGTAGGCCACTGGACATTTAACGAAGGTAAAGGACTAACAGCCTATGACTTTAGTGGAAACGATAATCATGGAACATTAGTTGGAGCACCAGATTGGTCGGAGAATAGGTTTTTTGAAGAAGATAGAGCACTGGAGTTTGATGGAGTTGGGGATTATGTGGAGATTGGAGATACTCCTGAATTAAGACCAAATATAAGTGATTTGTCAATATCGTTATGGTTTTTAGCACTGAATAATGACCAGATAGCGGGCCTTGTATTAAAAAGACAGTCCATAGATCCATACAATTTTGTTAGTATTTATATTGGTACAGTGACATTCGGTGGAGTTCATAGTGAATCAAAAAAAATAAGTTGGTGGGTTCGAGCTGACACAGACAATGAAGTGCGTCTGTATACAACTGATGACATTATAGATGGTAATTGGCACAATGTTGTTGCTATAAGAAAAGGGGATAATCATTATGTTTATGTTGATGGGGAGTCTAAGTCACTAACAACAATCAGAAAAACAGGCACAGGGCCATATAATATAAATAATAATTATCCATTGTTAATCGGGTCTTCTCTGGTCGATTATTTCAACGGACAAATCGACGATGTTCGTATATACAACCGAGCTTTGTCTCCAAGCGAAGTAAAGTTATTATACGAAAGTACAAAACCATATTAATAATATGAAAGAATATTTATACAAAACAAAAGGGTTTACATATATAGAGCTATTGATTGTCGTTGGCGTTATGATAATATTTGGAGTTTTCTTTGTGGTAGCAGTAGACCCAGTAGGAAAAATCAAAGCGCAAAGAGATTCTCAAAGAGAATCAGATTTAAATAGTATATTACTCTCTGTGCAACAGAAAGTAAAAAACGATAGAGGTTGGAATTGTCCTAGTGGACCACTTCCACAAGATAAGTTTACTGCAATCGGCACAGGCCCAGGAGAGTATGACTTGTATGATTGCTTAAAACCAAACTACTTAAGTAAGTATTTAGTTGATCCAAAAGAGGGAAGTATATCTGGAAGTAATATTACCGATGGGCTTGTTGGACACTGGAAGTTCGACGAGGGAAGTGGAACAACTGCCTATGACGCCAGTGGCAACGAAAACCATGGGACTTTGTTTAATGGGCCTACATGGGTAGATGGTAAAATGGGCGAAGCTTTAGATTTTGATGGAGATAACGATTATATTGATTTAGGAGATGTAAAAATCCCTAGCAACTTAACAGAGGTGTCTTTGGGAGCATGGGTAAAGACTCCAATTTCATCAGGACATCACAGAGTATTTTCTAAGGAAGGGGTTCTTTATGTCGGTATATACGGAGAGAATATTTCTTTTTATAGTGGCTCCGGCAGTAATTGGATTGACATCTGGACAGGAGGAAACTTTGGAACTATCTCCGAAAATGAGTGGACACACATTACATGGGTAAAAAATGGCACAACCTATAAAGCTTATAAAAATGGCAATTTAACTGGAACTGAAACAGGATCTCTGGATACTTTAGGCGATAATACTGAAAATGATGTATTTGGGCAAGTCCTTCCAGGGAGTACAACTCAGTCATGGGAAGGTCTTATCGACGATGTCCGCATCTATAACCGAGCACTATCAGCAGAAGAAATCCAAGACCTATACAACTACGAATATTCTAGCAAATATACCATTTGGCAAAACCCCGTCACCAAAAACATTTCCTTAAAATCCACTGAAGACGAAACCAAAGAAGTTTCCACCGGCGCCCCCGAAATCGCCCTAAACTTCGACGGCACTAACGATTATGCGAATATTCCGAATGATTCTGCCTGGGATTTTGGGACAAATAATCTTTCGGTTGGTTTCTGGTTTAAAAGCGAAATATCAAATAAGAGGATGCATGCTTTAAATTTTGGATCAAGTTATAGTGCTAATAATATATCTTTTAATTTTAATAATGAGCCTTACGGAGTTTGGGTTTATTGGATGGGGGGAGGTACGAATAGAATAACAACAACTGAGAATTA
Source organism: Minisyncoccota bacterium (assembly GCA_028701035.1). Taxonomy (GTDB): domain Bacteria; phylum Patescibacteriota; class Minisyncoccia; order Minisyncoccales; family CSSED10-335; genus MWBX01. The sequence continues at coordinate 63,712 of JAQVRO010000001.1, read as the reverse complement.
CAATGATGGAGAGTGGCATTATTTATTTTTTTCTAGAAATGGATCTAATGCAAATCTATTTATTGACAATTCTTTTATAGGAAGTAGGGTCGATTCTACAAGTATTGATATAGTAGGACCTTTAAGAGTGGGGGGTATTGATATTTATTTTTGGGACGGTCTTATCGACGATGTCCGTATATACAACCGAGCTCTCTCTGCAGAAGAAGTAGAGCAACTCTACAAAGGCTACGATATCAGAAACGGCCTCGTTGGCCACTGGCCATTAAACGAAGGTCAAGGCGAAACCGCCTACGACAGAAGCGGAAACGACAACCACGGAACCCTCTTACCTGTTGGAGACGGCCCCACCTGGACCACCAAATAAATTAAGGAGGTCGGATTAAGGAGCCTGGCTCCTTAACCCAGGCTCCTTAACCAAGAACCAAACAACTGAACGCTTGCAAAAGAATACACATTATATATAATGGAGATATAAATAATAAATATGCAAGCAATAACCAACAGCAACAAATTAAGGAGGTTAGATTAAGGAGCCTGGCTCCTTAATCCAGGCTCCTTAACGAAAAAAGTTATATGAGAAAAATAAAATTTACCAATGGTGAATACTATCATGTTTATAATCGAGCTGTAGCTGATTCATTGCTTTTTAGAGAAGACGAAGATTATAAAATGTTTAAAAGAGGCTTAAAGGATTTTAATAATAAATCTTATTACGAAGAAAGGGCATCTGTGGCTCGTAAAGATATTAAGGAGCTAAGCTCCTTCTTAGAGGGATTAGAAAAAATAGTCACAATAAATGCTTATAATTTATTACCTAATCATTATCATTTGATATTACAACAATTAACCGATGATGGTATTTCTAAATTTTTACACAAAATAGGACACAGCTATACTAATTTTATTAATAAAAAATACAATCGCCCAGGTAGATTATTCCAAGGAGCTTACAAAGCAATTCATATTGATAATGATGATTATCTTCTTTGGCTGTCTGCCTATATCAATGGTAATTCACAAATTCATAAAATAGCTGATGTTGAAGATTATCCATGGACAAGCTATGGATATTTCTTAGGAGAAAGGCCAGACGATTTGGTTGCGAGTAAAGACATTATTCTTGATCATTTTTCTGAAGCACAAGGGTCAAATTCGGTAGTGGAGTATAAAAAGTTTGTCAAAATGGTGATTGAGGAAAGCCGTAATAAAAAAGATATAGATAAATATTTAATAGAAAAGGATTAAAGTATTAAGGAGTTCAGATTAAGGCGCCAGGCGCCTTAATTAAGCGAAGTATAAATTAAGGAGGTTAGATTAAGGCGCCAGGCGCCTTAATTAAGCGAAGTATAGAGATTAAATAAGTATTAATAATTGTATTATATTTGTTAGAATTTAATCAAATTGTATTATGTTTATTAAGATACCATCTGTCGCTCATTTAGGCCTTAATTCTATTGGGGTTGATGTGGAAGTCAATGTGATGAAGAAGGGGCTTCCCAGTTTTGATATTGTTGGACTTCCAGCGAAGGTTGTTGATGAGAGTAAGGAGCGAGTTCGGGCGGGAATAAGCAACTCAAAAATAGAGTTTCCCAGAAGGAGAATAATTGTTAACCTTGCTCCAGCTGATGTTCCCAAAGATGGTTCTTGTTATGATCTGCCGATAGCTACTGGAATTATTGCTTCGGTTTTAAATTTAACCATTCCTGAAAAAAGTTTGTTCTTTGGAGAGCTTTCTTTAAATGGAGAGTTGAGGCATACAAAAGGAGCGCTTCCACTTGCTCTTTTTGCAAAAGAAAACGGATACAAAAATATATTTCTTCCTATGCTTTCGGCTAACGAGGCGTCGGTAGTGGCGGGAGTAAATGTTTATCCAGTAAAAGATCTTTCGCAATTAACAGCATTTTTAAGTGGAAGGGAACAGCCGGAAAGAGCGAAGTACAAGAAACAGAAGGAGGATTTTTTCTGTGAGTTTGATATGGAAGAAGTTTTAGGACAAGAAGAAGCAAAGAGAGCCTTAGAGATAGCGGCAGCGGGAGGGCATAATTTGTTTATGATTGGTGGTCCGGGAAGTGGGAAAACAATGCTTGCAAGAGCTTTTTCGGGGATTCTCCCAAAATTAAATGAAGAAGAGTCAATTGAAGTAACAAAGATATATTCTGTTTCTGGCAATCTGCCTCCGGGAAGTTCGCTTATTCAAAATCGTCCTTTTCGTGCTCCACATCACACGATATCTTCAATTGGACTTACTGGCGGAGGAACTCGTCCTCGGCCCGGAGAAGTGACACTTGCCCATAGAGGAGTATTGTTTTTAGATGAGCTAAACGAGTTTCAAAGATCGGCGTTGGAAGCTCTAAGACAACCGATGGAGAACGGATATGTAAATATTTCAAGAAGTATTGAGAGTGTTGTTTATCCCGCACGATATATGTTTGTTGCTGCTGCTAATCCCTGCCCTTGTGGATATCTTAACAGTGAAAAGAAACAGTGTAGTTGCACTGAGAGAGAAGTTGAAAGGTATAGGAAAAGAGTTTCTGGCCCGATGCTTGATCGGATTGATATTCATATAGAGGTTCCCGATGTAGAAACTAAAAAATTAACTGCGGAAGAAAAGAAGAGGGCAAATAATGAAAAGTCAAAAGAGATAAGAAAGAGAGTTGAGAAAGCAAGAGAATTACAGAAAGAGAGGTTTAAAGAGGAAAATATTTTTACAAACTCTGAAATGAAGAACAAGCAGATAGAAAAGTATGCTTCTTTATCTAAAGAAGTAGAGGATGTTTTAGTCAGTGCTTCGTTGGAGTTTCACTTGTCTGCGAGAGCATATTTTAAAGTAATAAAAGTTGCGCGAACAATTGCTGATCTTGGTCGAAGTGAAGAAATAAAAATAGAGCATATTGCTGAGGCGTTGCAGTATCGCCTAGATGAACCGAGAAAATAGTAACGATTATAATGCATAACAAACAAGATGTAGGAATAAAAGGAGAAGATATTGCTTGTGAATACTTACAAAAGAATGACTTTCAGATCTTAGAAAGGAATTACAAAACAGAATATGTAGAAATTGATATTGTTGCTAGTAAAGATGATGAGCTTGTTTTTGTGGAAGTAAGAACAAAAACTAGCGAAAGATTTGGTAGTCCAGAAGAAACAATCAAAAAAGATAAGACAAGGAGATTAAGAAGAGGGGCATTAGGATACGCTCAAAGAAAAAACTACAAGGGGCAATACAGAATAGATTTGATTTGTATTGTGCTAAATAATAATGGGGGAGTAGAGAGAATTACGCATTATGAAGATATTTCTTGATAATAAAAACTATCCTAGTATTTTAAAGGGGATTGAGGATGCTCCTGTTGCTTTGAATTATAGAGGGGATTTTGATGAGAGTATTTTTAGTGATACTTTGGCGGTTGTTGGTTCAAGGAGAATAACTAGTTATGGCAAGAGAGTTGTTGAGGAAATTGTTTCAAAGGTTGCTAAAGAAGGAGTGACTATTGTTTCTGGATTTATGTATGGCGTTGATGCGGCGGCACACCGTGCAGCGTTAAGTGTGGGTGGAAAAACAATTGCTGTTATGCCGTGTGGGGTTGATGTTATTCATCCTGCTTATCAAAGAGATCTTTACAAAGAGATAGAAGAGAAGGGTCTTATTCTTTCTGAGTTTGATAACGGATACCCTCCTAGCAAGTGGACTTATCCAAAAAGAAATAGGATTGTTGTTGGACTTTCAAAAGCAGTGCTTGCCGTTGAAGCAGAAGAAAAAAGCGGAACACTTATTTCGGTGAATTTAGCAGTTAAATACAAAAGAAAACTTTTTGCCGTCCCTGGTTCTATATTTAATCCCACATCACAAGGGACAAACAGAATTATCAAAGAAGGATTGGCCAAGAGTGTTCTTTCAGCAGAAGAAATACTTTCTTTTTTTAATAAAAGCTCAGAGAAAAGAAGTGCAAAAAAAGTAGAAGGACTTTCAGAAAACGAAAAGAAAGTTTTTGATGTTTTGAAAAGCGAAGCGATGGATGCAAACAGTATTTGTAAGATTATAGAGATGAATATTTCACAGACGAACACGACGCTTTCTATTCTTTGCTTAAAAGGAATTGTGAAGAAGGATAGGGGAAGATACTATGTGTGTTGAGTATGTGGATGCCGTTTTTATTATTTTATTAATTAATATCAGAGAATTAACATATAAATTATTTCTCCAATTAATCAGGTGCTAGATTTTTTAATTTTTTGTGATAAAATAATATTGAAATATTTAAAATAAGGCAATGGCAGATTAAGGCGCTTAGCGCCTTAATCAGAAGCTAAACAGCAAGAACTATTGCAAAAAAATATACATTGTATATAATAGAAATATAAATAATAAACATGCAAGAAATCACCAACAGTAAAATAAAAGAGTTGGAGTTGCAAAAAAAATCAATTGAGCAAAACTCTTCGCTTCTGCAAAAAGAAGCAGAGCGTTTAAGTGAACTCAAAAAAGTAAAAGACGAATATCTAAACAGTGCTCTTAGGGAAAAAGAAGCTGAAGAATTAGCAATGACTAAGGATGTTGACGAGAAAGCTAATCTTTCGAAAGAAATAGAATATATCTTAAAAGAAAAAGAAGTTCTCGATAAAGAAAAAGAGAATATTGAAAACCAAGAAACATCTACTGATGACATAGAAAAGAAGAGAAAGATTGAGCGTGAAAGATGGGCATTGGTAGACAAAAGAAGAGAGCTAGAAGATAAAAGATGGGCAATAGAAGAGAAGGTAGGTCAACTAGAAAGTCAAATATCTAAAAGAGCTCAAAACATTGAAAGAATAACTGAGAATTATAGCGTTGAACAATCTAATATCGCTGAGTTAAAACAAAAAACAGATAAGGCTTTAATAGAACTTAACACTTTAACAAAGAACTTAAGAGATCTTGATAGTGCTATTGATCTCGAAAAGATGCACGAAGAGCACAGAATTCTTAAGCAACAAAAAGAAGAAGAAGAAAGAAGAATGGCTCAAGAGGCAGAAGAATTAAGAAGACAAAAAGAATTAGAGGAACAAAGAGCAATAGAAGAAGCGAGAAGAGCTCAAGAAGAAAGAGCTAAAAAAGAAGAACAAGAAAGACTAGAAAAGGAAGCAGAAATAGCTAGGCAACGCCAGCTACAAGAACAACAAAGAGCTGAGCTTAATTCCATTTTAACTGAAGGTATTTCTCTCTACGAATCAGGCAAACTCGAAGAAAGTATTGTATCTTTTAAAAATGTATTATCTAAGCTAAACGAATTTACTTCACTAGCCGACGAGGGAGTGTCTTTTAAACTCAAAGCAGAGAACTACATCTTGAAAGCAGAGAAAGATATTAGGTGGAAGAGGCAAGAAGAAGAAAGAAGAGCCCAAGAAGAAAGAGCTAAAAAAGAAGAACAAGAAAGACTAGAAAGGGAAGCAGAACTAGCTAGGCAACGCCAGCTACAAGAACAACAAAGAGTCGAGCTCAATTCCATTTTAGCTGAAGGTATTTCTCTCTACGAATCAGGCAAACTTGAAGAGAGTATTGTATCTTTTAAAAATGTATTATCTAAGCTAAACGAATTTACTTCACTAGCCGACGCGGGAGTATCTTTTAAACTCAAAGCAGAGAACTACATCTTGAAAGCAGAGAAAGATATTAGGTGGAAGAGGCAAGAAGAAGAGAAGAAGCGTATTCAAGAGGCAGAAGAATTAAGAAAACAAAAAGAATTAGAAGAGCAAAGATCAATGGAAGAAGCAAGAAGAGCCCAAGAAGAGAAAGAAAAAGAACTTGTTAATGAATTTGAGCGATGCAATAATCTATACCAAAATGGAGACTTAGATAGTTGCATGAAAGGGTTTCAGCAACTAATGAGCAAGCTAGACAAAAATCACCCAATATATTTAAAAGCTGAAAATCAAATATCAAAGATAAAACAAGATGCAGAAAGGCGGGAGATTGAAAGAAGAGCTAAAGAGGAGGCTAAAAAAGAAATTGAATATGAGTTTGAAAGAAAAGCTAAAGAAGAGCTTGTTCGTCAAGAGTTAAACAAGATAATAGATGATTCGGTTAATCTATTCGATCAAGGTAAATTCGAAGAGAGCTTGGTTGGCTTTAATAGTGTTTTAAATAAATTAGAAAAAATCAACCAAAACCCAGACATATTTGTATCTTTATCTAAAGATAAAGGAATTTCTCTTAAACTTAAAGCTGAAAACTATATAATTAAGGCAGAAAAAGAACTTAGATGGAGAAAACAAGAAGAAGAGAATAAACAAAGAGCTGAGGCTGAAGCTAAGAAGAGGCAAGAGGAAGAAAGGCGTGCCAGGGAAGAAGCAATGAAGAAAATTGAAGCCGAGAGAATCGCCAAAGAAAAAGCCGAGGCTGAGGCTAAGAAGAAAGCTCAAGAAGAGTTGGAGGACCAGAAAAAGAAAGAATTAGAAATTAAAAATCTTTTTAATAATGCGGTATCTTTGTATAATCATCAAAAGATAGAAGAAAGTATAGTTTGTTTCAAAAAGGTAATGGAGAAAGACCCTAAGCCCGAAAAAAAATCTGGACTATTTTCTGCCAAAACATTATATGAACAAGCCGAAGAATATCTTAAAAAATCCGAAGAAGCTCTTAAGATAAAACAAAAGAAAGAAGCAGAAGAAGTAAAGAAAAATAAAGAATTAGAAATTAATAGTCTTTTCAAAAATGCAGTTTCTATGTATAACAGTCATAAGTTAGAAGAAAGTGCTACTGCATTCAAAGAGGTATTAACTAAAGCCTCAAAGCCTGAAAAGAAAGCTGGATTTTTCTCTGCTAAATCAATATACGAGCAAGCTGAAGATTACTTGAAAAAGATAGAACAACAAAAAAAAGAAGCTGAAGCTAAGAAGAGAGCCCAAGAAGAACAAGAATCTAAAAGAAGAGAAGTTATAGCTAAAGTCCAACAGGAGAGGCCACAAGTCGATAAAGAAAAAGAATTAGAAATTAATAGTCTTTTCAAAAATGCAGTTTCTATGTATAATAGTCATAAGCTAGAAGAAAGTGCTACTGCATTTAAGGAAGTATTAACTAAAGCTACCAAACCTGAAAAGAAAGCTGGATTTTTCTCTGCTAAATCAATATACGAACAAGCCGAGGATTACTTGAAAAAGATAGAGCAACAAAAAAAAGAAGCCGAAGCTAAGAAGAGAGCCCAAGAAGAACAAGAAGCCAAGAGAAAGGATGCTATAGCTGAAAAAAAGATTGAAGTTAAGGAAGAACAAAAAGAGCCAGAGGATAAACAACAAGACAAAAAAATAGTTGAAACTAAAAAAGAGGAAAAACCAAAGGAAGTTGATATCTCTGACTTAGACCTTAAATTTTAAATTAAATGTCAATAGAAGAAACAATTAAAAAAGCTAGAGAAAGAGGAGCCGGAGATGATTTAATATTAAAGAAGATAATTGAATCAAATCCAGAAAAGAAAGCTTTGTTAGAGCAGGCCCAGAAAAGAGGCGCCAACCCAACTCAGATTATAAACGAGATTATTAAGCAAAGCAAAGAAATTAAAAAAGAAAAACCTAATGAAGGTTGGAAGTTGCAGTTGGCTAAAATTAGGCAATCTCAAGTTGTTAGTGATTTATTAGATGTCACTAAGCAACCAGTCGTTGGTATAGATGTAAGTGACCACTCAATAGAGATAATGCAGTTAAACAGGCAAGGCAAAATTGTCTCTTATGGTAGAGCCATATTACCAGAAGGTATTGTGGAAGATGGGGATATCAAGAACCAAAAGGAATTAATAAGCATCTTAAACAAAACTCTAAAAGAAACAAAACCATTTCCTTTGATTGCCGAAGAGATAAAAGAGCTAAAGGCGATTATTAGCTTACCAGAGAGCAAAACATACATATATCATTTTCAAATAGATGCAAAAGAAAACTTTTATAACGCGCTAACTAAGAAGATAGAAACAACGATACCTTTACCTTTAAAGAAGATATCTTGGGACTTCTTAAAGATTACTAATCAAGAAAAAGAGAATCAGATAGATGTAATTTGTGTTGCGGTAGATAAAGATGTTGTTGATAACTATATTTATTTTTTAAGAGCAGCCAATATTACGCCGGTTGCTCTAGATGTTGAGTCTTTTGCTACTGGGCGAGGGTTATTAAGAAAGGTTTACGATCCTATTGCTGAAGAAAACAAGAACAAGAAAAGTGTATTTAAAAAGAAGAAAGAAGTTGTTAAAAAAGACGAGATAGAGGATACGATGATTTTAGATATTGGAGCAAAGAGCACTATTATATCTGTATACGATAGTGCTGGTGCGATATGTTTCGCTGTTTCTGTGCCTGTAGCTGGTTTTAATTTTACACAAAAAATTGCTGATAGTTTGAATATAGCTAAAGATAAAGCTGAAGAAATAAAGGTAAGGGATGGTTTTAAGAGCCAAACACAGTTCTACTCGGTAATTGAAAAAGAAGCCGTAAGGATAGTGAACGAAGCTAAAGAAGCAGAGTCTTTTTATAAGAAAGAATTCAAGAAGGATATTAAAAGGATTATTCTAGCTGGAGGCTCGGCGCTGTTGCCAGAAATTGATTTGTTTTTCCAAAAGTTCTTTGGGAATAAAGTTGAAATTGGCAATCCTTTAACTAAAATTAAAGATACGAGTAATCTTGATGATACTAAAGGAGTAATATATTCTAATGTTATTGGTCTTGCCCTGAGAGGGGGCGCAGAAGATCCAGTAAGAGATGGAATAAACCTTTTGCCATCTGAAGTAAAGGCAAAAGAGATTAAAACTCAACAAGGTAAGCAAAAATCTGTTTTGATGGCTTCGTTAATTGTAGCTCTATCAGGTATATTTCTTTTATCGTTATCAATACTTTATCTTGTGCTTTTGCCTGTCCCTGCACCAATGGTTCCATTAAAACACAGAGTAATGACTCAGTTTTATTTAGAAAAAGATAAAGAAGAGTTGCTGGTTAAGATAAGAGAAGAGTTTATTGAAAGTGGCATAAACATCTATGCTTTGCCGGGAGAGAGGAGCGAAGTTTTATATGTTGCAACGGTAGAAGATGAAATAGAATTGTTGCAAAAAATTGATATTTGGTATAAACTAAAGGTAGCAGGTTTTGAGGGCTGGGCAAACGAAGAACACATAGAAGTTATTAATATTAATGAGCCAGAGGAAGAGTCAGGGGAAGATTCAGAGGAAGATTTATTATTAGAAGAAACTATTATAGAATAATATGGATAAATTACCGGGATATTTAACATCATTAATGATAGCATTTGCTGGGCTTGGATTTTTTGTATTTTCTCTATGGTATGTGGTTAATTTTCCTGTGCCATATTCCATGCAACCGTTAAAACAAAGAATCGTTGTTATGTTTCAAATAGAGCAAGCTAAATTAGATATGAAAGACTTTGTAGTTATTGCGGGCGATGAAGTTTATGGTTATACTGAACCTAGTTACGAATCGGAAGAGATTGGATTAATTGAAGCTGGAGAATACGAATTAGTGGGGGGCGTTGATGGATGGTCCCAAATTATTTTAGATAATGACTTATTAGTATGGGTTAGTCAAGATTTCATAAAGGTCGGCAATTAATTTATTTTTAAAAAATATGAAGAACAATAAAAAAGGTTTTACATTAATTGAGTTGCTTATCGTTATCGGTATTATAGCAATTCTTGCAGCTGCAATTATTATTGCAATTAATCCTGGTAGACAATTTGAACAAGCTAGAAATGCAACACGATGGAGTAACATGAATAGTATTGCCAACGCAGTTTATTCTTATGTTATATCAAACCAAGGAGTTTATCCTTCTTGTATTCCAACCGATGGTTCAACAGCAACCGTATTAAGTTGTAGTAGTGATTTAGTGGGCGATCATATTGGAGGAATTCCAGTAGATCCTTCAACTGGCGATGATGGCTATTTGATTCAGTTTGACAATCCAACAACCAACACAAGAATAAAAATTACTTCAAATGCTACAGAAGCAGAGGAGGTTGAGGTTATTCAATAATTACGATTTGTGCCCAATACTTGAATCCGCTTTTAAGCGGATTCTTGTTTTTTCCCTAACATTTGCTATAATATCAAATATGAAAGAAGATAAATTTCCATCAGAATTACGCCTAGACAAAGCATCGGGCAATTGGGTTGTTATTGCTACAGGTAGGGCCAAAAGGCCCGAGTCTTTTAAGAAGCCAAAAGATAGTAAAATAAAGTCACTAAAAAAAGACTGTTTCTTCTGTAATATTGAGACTCAAGAAAAGCCCTTGCTTGTATACTATAAAGGCAAAGAGGTTGAGGGTATTAAAAAATGGACCACAGTTGTTATTCCTAATAAATTTCCAGCATTTGTTCGTTCTAGTAAGCTTAATAGGAAAAAGAAAGGTGAGTTTTTTGAAACAATGAATGCGGTTGGTGCTCACGAGGTTGTTGTTACTAAGAATCATAATAAATCTTTGGGGCAGTTGTCCTTACTAGAAGTAAAAGAAGTTATTGATGTTTATGCTGATAGGTATAATGCACTAATTAAAGAAGATAATATAAATTATGTCGCCATATTCCATAATCATGGCCCTGAGGCAGGAGCATCTATGAGCCATCCTCATTCTCAAATAGCGGGTATACCGCTGATAGATTATGATCTAAAGAAAGCATTAGCTAAATCTAAGAAGTATAAAAAAGATGGGGATTGTATTTATTGTAAAATGAATGATTGGGAGATAAAAGAGAAAGAGAGAATTGTTTATCAAAACAAACATTTTATGGCTATTTGTCCTTTCGCATCTAAGGTTGCATTTCAAGTAATCATTTCTCCTAAAAAACATCTGTCGCATTTCGAAAATATTACTGAAGCAGAAAAAGAAAGCTTGGCCGATATCTTTCGCGTTGTTTTAAAGAAGCTATACAAAGCCTTGGGAGACCCAGCTTATAATTTTTATCTTCACTCGGCTCCATCGGACAATGCCGATCATTCATATTATCATTGGCATTGGACAATATTACCCAAAACATCTATTTGGGCTGGTTTTGAGCTTGGAGTTGGAATAGAAATATCTACAATTGAGCCAGAAGAAGCCGCCAAATATCTTAGAAACCAAAAAGTATGAAAAAGAAACTAATAGTTGCTAATTGGAAGATGAATCCGCCGACACTAAAGCAAGCGGAAGCTATTATTAGAAGGTATAGGGATGTTTCTAATTTGGTTGTTTGTCCGCCATCTATATTTTTAGGAAAGATTAAATTAAATAATGCTAAGCTTGGAGCTCAGAATTGTTCTTGGGTAGACAGCGGTTCATTAACTGGAGAGATTTCGCCAAAGATGATTAAGAGTTTTGGTTGTAAGTATGTTATTTTGGGTCATTTTGAAAGAAGAAGTATATTTGGCGAAGATAGCAAGACAATTAATCTTAAACTAAAAGCTGCTCTAAAAAACAACCTTAATGTAATTTTATGCGTTGGCGAAGACAAGCTGGATGATAGTTATTTAATTAAACAAATCAAAGATTCTATTAAGGATGTTGGCAGGGATTTAAGTAAAGTTATTATTGCCTATGAGCCATTTTGGGCTATTGGTAGCGGTAAGGCTTGTAGCCCGATAATAGCCGAGAATAGGAGGGTTGTAATAAAAGGAGTTGTTAATTCTAAGGTTTTGTATGGTGGTAGCGTTAATCAAGATAATTATTTAGATTATTCTAACTTTGATGGTCTTTTGGTGGGAGGATTATCTCTTAAGCCAGAGTTTAATAGTATTATATGAATTCAAAAGAAATCAGAAATAAATTTATAACTTTTTATAACCAAAAGGAACACAAAACAATTCCTTCGGTTTCTTTAATACCAGAAAATGACTCTACGCTACTTTTTGTTAATTCGGGTATGTTTCCTCTAACTCAATATCTCTCAGGCGAAAAGCATCCTTTAGGGAGTAGATTAGTCAATTACCAAAGGTCTTTTAGAACCGATGATATCAATGATGTTGGTGATAAGCGTCATACAACATTTTTTGAAATGTTAGGCAATTGGTCTTTGGGAGATTATTTTAAAGAAGAGCAACTCAATTGGTGGTTTGATTTTATTATTAACGAAATTGGTCTAGATCCTAACAAATTATATCAAACAGTATATTTGGGTAATGATTCTATTCCAAAAGATAACGAATCAATAGAGGTTTTGAAAAAGATATATACTAAACATGGTATTGATGCTTATGAGGGCAAGGAAATGTTAAGCGGTTCTCCTAAAGAAGAAATTGATTTTTCAAAGTTTAAAATATTTAGTTATCGGGATAAAAATTGGTGGCAAAGAGGCGATGCAGTAGGGGAATTGGGAGGCCCAGACTCAGAAACATTTTATGATACTGGAAAAGAACATGATAGTTCTTATGGAGAGTTTTGTCATCCTAATTGTGATTGTGGTAGATTTATAGAAATTGGTAACTCTGTTTTTATGCAATATATTAAAACAGAAGATGGATGGAAAGAGTTAAAGAACAAGAATGTTGATTTTGGTGGAGGATTAGAGCGATTAGCTATGGTTTCTGTGGGTGCAAGTAGTATCTTTGAAACCGATTTGTTTTTGCCAATAATATCTAAAATAGAAGAACTCTCTGGAAAAAAGTATTCTGAAAATGTAGTTTCTTTTGAGATTATAGCAGATCATATTAAGGCAAGTTGTTTTGTTTTGGGCGATGTAAGGGGAGTTCCACCTAGTAACAAACAACAAGGATATTTTGTAAGGAGATTAATAAGGCGAGCTATTGTTTACGGAAGAAATATTGGCATAGAATCTTTTAGTGTTGATTTGGTTAAAGAGGTAATTAATATTTACAAAGAATATTATCCTGAATTAGTAGATAACTATGATTTTGTAGTTAGCGAAATTCAGAAAGAAGAAGATAAGTTTAGAAAGACTCTAGATAAAGGATTAAAGGAGTTTAACAAAATAGAGAGCGATGTTATTTCTGGCAAAGACGCCTTTAATTTATACCAAACGTATGGTTTTCCGATAGAAATTACCGAAGAGCTTGCACAAGAAAGTGGCAAAAAAGTTGATATGGATAGCTTTAACTTAGAAATGGATAAGCACAAAGGATTATCACAAACAGCATCCTCTGGGATGTTTAAGGGCGGATTGGCTGATAGTGATGACTTAACTACCAAACTTCATACAGCTACCCATATTTTACTATACTCCTTAAGAAATATTTTAGGCGATAGTGTAGCTCAAAGAGGAAGCAATATCACCAAAGAAAGATTAAGATTTGATTTTTCTTTTGAGAGAAAATTAACTGATGAAGAAATTTTAGAAGTAGAAAAAATGGTTAATAGAATAATAGCTGACGATTTAGAGGTTACCAAAGAAGAGATGTCCTTAGACAATGCTCTAAAATCAGGAGCCCTAGCTTTCTTTGGAGAAAGATACCCCGATTTGGTTACGGTTTACTCTATTAGTGGTTTGTCTAGAGAAATATGTCGAGGACCTCACGCTAAGAGAACATCGGAATTAGGGAGTTTTAGGATTACCAAACAAGAGTCTTCGGGAGAGGGGATTAGAAGAATTAAGGCAGTTTTAGAATGAGACCCTTTTATTTTTAATTTTTATATATTATAATCAAATTATGACAAAAAAAATATACGATATATTTCCGCCAAGCAAAAGAAGAGATAGTGTAGTGGGTGCTATCAAGCCCAGTTTTCGTCCCATAAAGAGTAAGAAGGTTGGCGTTGTCTTTGGATTGGGTTTTTTAATTATTTTGGGTTTTGTATACTTTTCAACATTCAAATTCGAAATTAATATTTGGCCTGAAACCGAACAGCTTAGCTACAACGAAACTGTTAAGTTGTCTGCAGAGTATCTTCACATAGAAGATGATGTTATTCCTGCTAAAGTTTTCACTATTAACAAAGAAGAAAAAAGAAACTTTCTTTCGTCTGGTAAATCAGTAGAAGAAAAGAAAGCCGAAGGCACCCTAAAAGTATATAATGAGTATTCTACTAACAATCAAACATTAATAGCCGAGACAAGATTTGTCTCAGCCGATGGCAAGCTTTTTAGATCAACAGAAAGAATTGTTGTCCCTGGCAAAAGTGGTGATACTCCTGGTGTAGCAGAAGTCTTAGTTCGTGCAGTTGAAGCTGGAGTAGATTACAATATTGAGAAGAAAACTAATTTCTCAATACCGGGACTTCAAGGAACTGCAATGTTTGGTAGTATTTATGCAGAAAACGAAACACCAATAAAGGGTGGTTTTACAGGGGAAGCTCCTAAAATAGTAGAAGATGATGTTGTTGGTGCTAAAGAAATATTATTCGATGCACTAGTTGAGGAAGCTAAAACAGAAGTAAAGAACAGTTACCCCGAATATTCTTTTAGCGAAGATCTAACAGACATTATCATTATTGAAGAATCAGTTGAGCCAGAAGTGGGGGAGAACTACGAAGACTTTGATTATTATATGAAGCTAGAAGTAAGTTTTCTGGGTTTTAAAGTTGAAGATATGAATAAGTTTTTAACTAGATCTTTCTTAGCTCAAGTTAGCGACGAAGAAGATGTAATTGATGTAATGTTTTCTCCTAAAAATATATGGCAAGATAGCTTAGACTATAACTATACCCTAGATTCAAAGTCAATATCTTCTGGCGAAGCCAATATCTTAATAGACGCTTCTGCCTTATCCTATTCTCCAATAAGACAAGATTTGTTAAAGAGTGAGATTGCTGGTATGAGCTTAGATCAAGCAGAGATAATACTTAGAGATTATCAAAACATAGAAAAGATTTCTATATACACCAGACCATCTTGGATGAGAAAAGTTCCTACTTCAGACAAAATATCTATCGAAATTAATTTCGAGTAGACCCCTTGACTTAACTTAAACTTTTTGGTATTGTCCACTTGTTAGTGGTTTGGTACTCTACCTTTTAAAAGGGTGGTTTAAAAAATGGATCAAAAAAAAGGAGTTATACAAAAAACGGGAGTCATAGTAGAGGCATTGCCCAATGCTCATTTCAAGGTTAAATTAGATGAGGGTGGGGAAGTAATGGCTCACTTGGCTGGAAAGATGAGAATGTTTCGTATTAGAGTAATGCTAGGAGATAAGGTTACGCTAGAAATGAGCTCTCCAACCGATACCCGAGGAAGAATTGTTTACAGAAAAAAATAATAATTAAATGAAAGTAAGGTCGTCTGTTAAAAAAATTTGTAAAGACTGTAAAGCCGTTAGAAGAAAGGGCCGTATTCATATTATTTGCCCCGCGAATCAAAAGCACAAACAGCGACAAGGATAATTATGCCAAGAATAGCAGGAATAAACATACCAGAAAGTAAGAGAGTTGAGATTTCGCTCACATATGTTTTTGGGATTGGACCTTTTTTAAGTAAGAAGATACTAAATCAAGCTGGCATTGATAAAGACAAGAAAACATCAGAGTTGACTTCTGAAGAGGTTCAAAAGCTGAAAGAAATTATTGAAAAAGAATACAAGGTAGAGGGTGATTTAAGAAAAGATAGAATGTTAAACGTTAAACGTTTAAAAGAAATTAGTTGTTGGAGAGGATTAAGGCATATGAAGGGTCTTCCAGTTCGTGGACAGAGAACTAAAACTAACAACAGAACAGTAAGAGGCAATGTTAAAAAGACTGTTGGTTCTGGAAGAAAGGGTGCTCCAGCTCCTAAATAATTAGAAATATGGCAAAAAAGCAAACTATACAAAAAGCTGAAGGAGAAGCAAAGAAAGAAGTTAAGCCTAAGGTAAGGGGTATTAAAGAGGCCAGTGTTTACATTACTTGCACTTACAACAATACTGTAATAACCTTAGCCAATCAGAATGGAGATGTTTTAGGTTGGTCCACTTCGGGTAATCTTGGCTTTAAGGGTAGCAAGAAGGCAACACCTTTTGCGGCCTCTAAAGTAGCCGATGCCATTACTCAAAAAGCTCAAAAGTTAGGTATAGATAAAGTAAGGATATATGTTAAGGGAGTTGGTGGCGGTAGAGATTCTGCAATTAGATCTTTGGTTAATAAAGGTTTAGATGTTTCTTTAATTAAAGACGTTACTCCAATTCCTCATAACGGTTGTCGAGCTAAGAAACCAAGAAGAATATAATAATATGATAGGTCCAAAATGTAAAATTTGTAGAAGATTAGGTGTTAAGCTTTTTTTGAAAGGGGAGCGTTGTTTTGGTCAGAAATGTGAGATTATCAAAAGAAATTATCCTCCAGGAATAAGATCAAAAAAGAGAGGTGGTAAGATATCTGAATACGGAAAAGGATTAATGGAAAAGCAAAAAGCTAAAAATTGGTACAACTTAAGTGAATCTCAGTTTGCTAGCTATGTTAATAATATTTTATCTGGTGGTTCTAAGGATTCTAATCTTAGCACCGGAGATCAATTAATGAGAATATTAGAAAGTAGATTTGATAATGTTGTATTTCGTCTTGGTTTTGCCGCATCTCATTCTGAAGCAAGGCAGATGGTTAATCATGGACATTTTACAGTTAACGGTAAGAAGGTTGACATTCCTTCTTATGAATTAATTGAGGGAGATGAAATTGAAGTAAAGAAAGAATCTAGAGAAATGCCAAAATTCCAAGAACTTAAAAAAACATTAAAGGGTTTTACTGCTCCACTTTGGCTTACGCTAGACAAAGATAACCTTAAAGGAAAGGTTGTTAAGCTTCCTACAGCCGAAGAAGCTAACATTCCGATAGAAACATCTCTAATCTTTGAGTTTTATTCTAAATAATAAAAATAAAAATATGATTCTATTACCCGCAAAGCCAAAAGTTATAAACCAAGATAAAAACAAAGCTATCTTTGAAATAGAAGGTCTTTATCCTGGCTATGGTGTTACTCTAGGAAATAGTTTAAGAAGAGTTTTGTTCTCTTCTATCGTGGGAGCATCAGTGACCCAAGTTAAAATAGATGGAGTGAGTCATGAGTTTACTACTAAAGACGGGGTCTTAGAAGATATTATTACTATTGTTTTAAACCTTAAGAAATTAAGATTTAAGATGCATGACGATGAATCTCAGAGAATTATTCTTAGCGTAAAAGGGGAAAAGGAGGTAACCGGAGCTGATTTTAAGATGCCTACTCAAGTAGAGCTGATTAATCCCGAACAACATATTGCTACTTTAACTGATAAGAAAGCAGAATTAACAATGGAAATATTAGTAGAAAGAGGTTTGGGCTATACTGTTGCTGATCAACAAAAAAGAGAAAAGCTAGAAGTTGGTCAAATATCAGTAGATGCTATATTTACACCAATGAGAAGTGTCAATTTCAGGGTAGAGAATATGAGAGTTGGGAAGAGAACCGATTTTGATAAGTTATTCTTAGAAGTTGAAACCGATGGAACAATAGAACCTACTGAAGCATTTGATATGGCTGCTAAGATATTATCTAACCAGTTTCTTGCTCTGTTAGGCGAGATATCAAACGATGTTCCCGAAGAAGTAGAAGTTGTTGTTGAAGAGTCGGTTAAGGTTGAAGAAAAAACAGAAGATGTTTTAAAGATGAAAATAGAAGATTTAGGTGTTGGCTCAAGAACAATAAACAGCCTTACTTCTGCTAAGATAAAAACCGTTGCTGGTCTTGTTAAAAAGAGCAGAGAGTCTTTATTAGAAATAGATGGTATGGGTAACAAGGGGGTAGACGAGATTGTATCTGCATTAGAAAAATTAGGATTGGAGCTTAAATAATTATGAGAAAAAAAGTAAAAGGAAGAATATTATCTAGAGAAAAAGGCCAAAGAGACGCTCTTCTTAATTCTTTAGCCAGAGGTATTGTTTTGAATGGTAAAATTAAAACTACCGAGGCAAAAGCAAAAGAAGTTTCACGATTTTTTGATAAACAAATTACAATTGCCAAAGGTCAGGATCTTCATGCTAGAAGAAATTTAATGAAGAATTTCTCACCAGATGTTGCCAAAAAGATGGTAGAAGAATTAGCAGTAAAATACAAGGATAGATCTGGTGGTTATACTAGAATTACTAAAGTAGGTCCAAGAAAGACCGATGGAGCCAAAATGGCTTTTATAGAATTAGTTTAATACGACTATGGAAAGAGAAACATATAATATAGACGGTAAAGGTAAATCTTTAGGAAGACTAGCAACTGAAATTGCAACTCTTTTAAGAGGTAAAAATAGAGTTGATTTTATGCCTAATAAAGATGCTGGTGGTTTTGTTGTGGTTGAAAACTCTAATCAAATTAAGATTACGGGTAGAAAAATGGATCAGAAGACATATTATCGTCACAGCGGATACCCCGGAGGATTAAAGGGCGAATTAATGAAGGATTTGGAAATTAGAAAGCCAGGCACAGTATTACGCAATGCAGTAATGGGGATGTTGCCCAAAAACAAATTGAGAGCATTAATGATTAAAAGGTTAACTATTAAATAAATGGCTGAAGAAAAAAAGACAATCAAAAAGGAAGAAGTAAAAGAGCCCGAAGTTGTCGAGGTAAAAGGATATATTGAAACTATTGGAAGAAGAAAGACATCGGTTGCTCGAGTTCGAATGTATACCAAAGGAGACAAAGGGATAACAGTTAATGATAAATCATTTGACAAATACTTTACTACCAAAATTCTTCAAGAAATTTGTATTTCTCCACTAAAAAGAATGAATTGTGACGATAAGTTTATGGTATCGGTTAAAGTTCATGGTGGTGGAGTTAACTCTCAAGCCGAAGCAGTAAGACACGGAATTTCTCGAGCATTGGTAGAATTTAACGAAGAGTTTAGAAAAAGACTAAGAAGAGCAGGATTCTTAACTAGAGATCCAAGACAAAGAGAAAGAAAGAAGTTTGGTCTCAAGAGAGCTAGAAGAGCTCCTCAATGGAAGAAGAGATAGTTTGCTTACGAGTATCCTGCTACCTAGTAGCAGGATATTTAACATAATTTATGACTCAAAAAACAAGAAACATTCTTTTTACTGTTACTACTTTGCTTTTTTTAATCTTTGCACCGACAGTAGTTTTCTATTCTCAAGGATATCGATTTGATTTCGATAATTTTGAAATTGTCCAAACTGGAGCTTTTTATTTCTATGTTACACCTCGCGAAGCTAAAATATCAATTACTAAAAAAGATCAATTAGTGATTGAAAAAGAAACGAGTTTCTTTTTTGGAACATCATATATTGAGAATTTAATTCCTCAAAAATACAGAGTTGTCGTGAGTAAAGATGGTTATCATTCTTGGGAGAAGAATCTCGATGTTAATCCTAAGAAAGTAACTGAGGCTAATAACATTACATTATTACCAAAAGATTTAGGATTTGTTGTTATTGAAGAAAACGTTTTAGATTTTTCTAATGGTGTAGTTACACTAGATGACTCAACTTACAGTATTAGTGGAGACATAGAAGATTTGCCTGAAGAAAGTATTATTGATGAAGATGTGTTAGCTTATATGATTAGTGGTAAAGAAGTAATTACTCTTACTAAAGATGGCTTTATTAAAAAGGGTAGTGGGGTAATGAAGATGAAGCCATTAGAAATAGTAGAGGGGGTAGAATACAAACTATATTATTTAAACAGTATAGTGGTCAGGGCTGATGACGACTTCTATTTCCTTAATAAAGATTTAGAATACGAATTACTGTTTAGTTCACCCAACGATCCCATACTATCGCCCGATAAAAACAAACTAGCTTATTTTAATAGTAACGAGATTAAGGTTTTATTCTTAAGCGATTTGGAGCAAGTATTTCTTACTAGAGTCTCTAAAAAGATTAAAGACCTTTATTGGCTAAATTCACATTATTTAATTTTCAATGTTTCGGGAGAAATTAAAAGTATTGAGATTGATAATAGAGATAAGGTCAATACTGTAGATTTAGAATATATTGACCACGAAAGCATATATTTCAATCAAAAAAACAAAAAACTATACATTTTAAGTAATAATCAGTTGATGGAATCAAGGAAAATGGTGCCTTAGGCTACCTCTTGCCAACTTCCTAAATCTGTTATATGATAGTGTTATGCCTGAAAAGTTTGTAATTAATGGTGGAAAACCACTAAAAGGAGAAATAGAAGTAAGGGGTTCCAAGAATGCGGCAACTCCGATTTTGGCTGCAACACTTTTGACAGATCAACCTTGTATTATTGATAACATTCCATTGATTGAAGATGTTTTTAAAATGATAGAGCTTCTTCAAGATTTGGGTGCAGAGGTTGAATGGTTGAGTGAAAGAAAGATAAAAGTTCAAGCAAAAGAAATAACTTCTAATATCACAAACAAATCTTTGGTTACAAAGATGCGCTCTTCGGTTTTAATTATTGGTCCATTGTTAGCTAGACTTAATATGGCAGAGATTAACAAGCCGGGGGGATGTATTATCGGAGCTAGACCAATAGATGTTCACTTGAATGCTTTTAGAGATCTCGGCGTTACTATTGAACAATCAGACGAATTGTATTATTTGAAAGCCAAAGACGGTATAAAAGGTGGCCATATTATTTTAGATGAGTTCTCGGTAACGGCAACAGAAAATGTAATGATGGCGGTAGCTTTATGCCCCAACAAAACAACTATTGATTTAGCAGCTTGTGAGCCCCATATTCAAGACCTTGCATTGTTTTTAAAAAAGATGGGAGTTCAAATTAAAGGAGAGGGAACTCATACAATTGAATTAATTGGAAACAAAGAGCTAAAAGGAGCAGAACATACAATTCAATATGACTATGTTGAAGCGGGAACATATATTTTAATGACTGCCACTGTTGGTGGTTCTGTTATTGTTAAAAATACACCAGTAGACTATTTGCATTTGTTAATAAAAAATCTTAAGTCCTTTGGGGTTGATATTAAAATTATTGATAGCAAAACAGTATTAGTCAATGGTTCCTCTAATATGAAGATGGCTTCTATTCAAGCTCTTCCTTATCCAGGCATTCCAACTGACTTACAGTCTATGTTTGGGGTTTTGGCTACTCAGACAATAGACTCTACTTTAATTCATGATCCAATGTATGAAGGAAGATTAAAGTATTTAGAAGAACTCAATAAGATGGGGGCGAGGATTATTGTATGTGATCCTCATAGGGCAATTATTGGTGGGCCAACTCAATTATATGGAACCGATTTAAGAACATTTGATCTGCGTGCTGGAGCTGCTTTAATATCTGCAGGTTTGGCGGCTCAAGGAATAACCACAATTCATAATATGGAGCAGATTGATCGTGGTTATGAAAAAATAGAAGAAAGATTGCAAGGTATTGGGGGGGACATTAAAAGAATAACTTTAGAATCATAAATATGTTTGTAAGAAAAATTGGAATAGATTTAGGAACATGTAATTCACTAGCTTTTGTGCCGGGAAAAGGTGTTGTTATTAACGAGCCATCTGTTGTGGCTGTTTCTGTTTTAGAAAACAAGGTTATGGCTGTTGGTGCTGAGGCCAAAAAAATGATTGGCCGAACTCCTGATACTATAAAAGTATATCGTCCACTGAGAGATGGCGTCATTGCCGAGTATAAGATTACCGAGGCAATGCTTCGCTATTTTATTGAGAAGAGTTTGGGGCGTTGGAGTTTTTTCAAACCCGATTTAGTTGTTGGTGTTCCTGCTGGCATTACATCAACAGAGAAGAGAGCAGTAATTGAAGCAGGCACTCTAGCTGGTGCTAAAAATGTTTACCTAACTAAAGAGCCAGTTTTGGCTGCTATTGGAGCCGGTATACCAATTAACTCTTGCTCAGGTCATATGATTGTTGATATTGGTGGAGGAACTTCAGAGGTGGCAGTATTATCCCTAGGTGGTATTGTAACATATTACTCTCTAAGAACAGCTGGAGATAAACTTGATGAGTCTATAGTAGAGTATATAAAAAAGAAGTATAAGTTGGCTATTGGAATTCAAACTGCCGAGGATATTAAAATTAAGATAGGAACCGCAGTTCCAGTAAAAGAAGAAATGACTATGAATGTAAGGGGGCGAGACCTTATCTTGGGTTTGCCAAGAAATATTGATGTTAGCTCTAATGAGGTTGCCGAGGCAATGGAGGGGACGCTAGACGAAATGATTAAAGCCATTCGCCAGGTTTTGCGAGATACACCGCCCGAGCTCTCAGCTGATATTATGGACAAAGGTATGGTTGTTGCTGGTGGAGGAGCACTATTAAGAGAAATAGATGTTTTGATTTCTGAGAGCACAGGAGTTCCTTGTTTTATTGCCGAAGATCCACTTGTTTGCGTCGCCAAGGGAACTAGCGAGGTATTGGATCACATTGATGCCTATAAGAGAAGTATAATGATTAAGAAATAATTATGGTTGTCGGACACAGCCAACAAAGGCAAGTATTATCAAACATGATTAAATCGGGGAAAGTTCCCCACGCGATGCTTTTTGAGGGATTATCTGGTCTTGGGAAAAAAACGGTAGCCCTAGATTTTGCAAGTCAATTACTTTCTAGCCCCAATCTAAATCATCCCGACTTATTAATTGTTGAGCCCGAAGATGGGGAAATTAAAATAGGTCAAATTCGTTCTTTGATTGAAAGATTTTCGATGAAGCCATACTCTGCACAGTATAAAGTTGTTATTATCAACGATGCTCATTTAATGAATGATTTTGCTCAGAATTCTATTTTAAAAATACTAGAAGAGCCAACTGGAGATTCAGTTCTTATTCTTGTAACTGATCATAGCGATTCTCTACTAAATACTGTTCGCTCTAGAATGTCTAAGATAAAATTCTTTCCAGTAAGCTTTAGTGAAGTAAAAAAGCATTTGACATATCTTGATTGTCAAGATAAAGTTGCAGAGGAGATTGCCCTTTTTTCTTTTGGAAGACCAGGGCTTGCAATAGATTTTAAAAATGATTATTCTAAAATATCGTTGAGACGAGAAAAGATCAAAGAGCTAATGGTTTTAATTTCACCCAAAACGCCTGTCTTTAAAAAGTTTCAATATATTAAAGAAATAGAAGAGCCCCAAGATTTATTAGAAATATGGTTAAGCTATTTTCGAGCCCTTATGATCAAGTCTGTTAATGGAGAAAAAACTAGCTATTCAATTTCTAAAATAAGTGAAGTATTGGTAGCGTTAGAAAACGCAATTTGCTTAATAGCAAGAACAAATACTAATAAGAAAATAGTCTTAGAAACATTAATTATTAAAATGTAAAATATGGATATTAAAGATATTATTAAAAAAACAAGAATTGATTTTGACAAAGTAATTGATTTTTACGAAAAAGACATTTCTAGCATTAGAACTGGTCGAGCATCTACTTCTTTGGTGGAAAATATCATGGTTGATTCTTATGGGACTAAGATGCCTATTAAGCAGGTCGCCTCAATAAACATATCGGGTCCTAGAGCGATAAGTATCCAGCCATGGGACAGAACACTAAATCAAGTAATAGAAAAGGCCATTTCTCAGTCTGATCTTGGAGTTAACCCTTCAACCGATCAAGATTCTATTAATATATTTTTACCACCACTAACAGAGGAGTTTAGGACTAATCTTGTTAAAATCTTAAATGAAAAGAGCGAGGACGCCCGAGTTTCACTAAGAAAGGTTCGCGAAGAATCTTGGAAAGAGATCCAAGATGGTTTTAAAGACGGATTAATTAGAGAAGATGATAAGTTCAAAGGAAAAGATGATCTTCAAAAAACAGTCGACGAATATAATCAGAAAATAGAAAATATTTCTGATAGAAAGAAAAAAGAAATAATGGAAAACTAAAATGCTATTATATATCATCATCTCAATTGCTAGTTTAGTCTTATTGGTGGCTTTGCACGAGCTAGGACATTTTTTAGTAGCCAAGTATTACAATGTAAGAGTTGAAGAGTTTGGTATTGGAATTCCACCTAGAATTTGTGCTAAGAAAATAGGGGAGACCGAATACTCTTTAAATCTTCTACCAATTGGTGCTTTTGTGAATATGTACGGAGAACAAAAAGCAGCTGACGGAGAAAGAAGCTTTAGTCAAAAGCCAATATATCAAAGAGCCTTAATACTTTTAGGCGGAGTTGTTGCTTTTTGGATAGTAGCCTTTTTATTGCTAACCCTTATGGCGATGATTGGTATGCCTCAAGCAATCATAGACAGTGTTGAATCTCCAAATGCCAAAGTCATGATTACTGGTGTAGAAAAGGATTATCCGGCATCAGTTGCTGGTCTTGGATCGGGAGATATTATTTTAAGTATGGAATCAGCCACAGAAAAGATTGATGTATCTAGAAGATATGAAGCAAGTAACTTTTTATCCAATTATGCAGGAGAACCTATTACGCTAACTATTGAGAGAGGCAAAAAACAAGAAGAGGTCGTTGTGCAATCTTTGGCAGAGGACGGAGTAGTTGGATTTTTCTTAGCCAGAGTAGAAACAGTAAAATATCCTTGGTACGAAGCACCAATATATGGAGCAACAATGACTGGCAAGATAACATTTAATGTAGTCAAAATATTAGGCACTAGCGCTAAAAATGCTGTGTTTCGAGAAGAATTACCCGCGGGAGTTCAAGTAGCTGGTCCAGTTGGCATTGTTAAAGATTTTTTTGTTGGTGCGCTTGATCGAGGAATAATTGATTATTTGCAAGTAATGGTTATGGTTTCTATATCTTTAGCGATATTTAATTTGATACCAATACCAGCCCTAGATGGTGGTCGGTTATTATTCTTGCTTATTGAAAAGATTAAGGGTTCGCCAGTTAGCGAAAAGATAGAGCAGAGTCTTATTGCCGGATCTTTTATTGTTTTACTTTGTCTTTTCGTAATCGTTACATTTTACGATATATTCCGATAATTTAATTACAAATATGTTTAAAAACAAATTTTTATCTGATAGCTTGAATAAATTTTCTACCGATATTGCTATAGACCTAGGAACAGCTAATTCTTTAGTTTATGTGCGAGGTCGTGGTATTATAATCTCTGAACCTTCGGTAGTTGCGGTAAATCAAAAAACGGGTCAGATTTTATCAATTGGTGAAGAAGCCAAAAGAATGGTTGGAAAAACTCCAGCCCATATTGTGGCGACTAGGCCTTTGGTTTCTGGAGTTGTTTCTGACTTTGAAGTAACCGAACAAATGCTTCGTTATTTTATTGATAAAGCATATCAAAGAAAATTTCCTTTTAGCTTTAGACCAAGATTAATAGTTGGTATCCCTGTTGGTGTAACTGAGGTAGAGAGGAAGGCAGTTCAAGACGCAGGTATAAGTGCCGGAGCTAGCGTTGTTTATCTTATTGAGGAGCCAATGGCTTCAGCTATTGGAGCACGCTTACCAGTCCAAGATGCCGGTGGTAATTTCGTTGTAGATATCGGTGGAGGAACTACCGAGGTTGCGGTAATATCTTTAGGAGGTATTGTGGTTGCTAAAAGTTTAAGAGTTGCTGGAGACAGACTTAACGAAGATATTATTAAATTTGCTCAAGAGGAGTACAAGCTATTAATTGGAGAAAGAACCGCAGAAAATGTTAAGATTAATATTGGATCGGCTTATCCACTTAAAGATAAACTAGAGATGCCGATTAGAGGTAGAAATTTGGTAAGTGGGTTGCCCGAAGAGATAATTATTAATGACAAAAATGCCAGGAAGGCGATGGAAAAGTCGGTAAAAGAAATTGTTTCAACTATAAAAATGATTGTTGAAGAAACACCACCCGAACTTTTGGCTGATATTATGAATAAAGGAATATTTCTTATGGGTGGTGGAAGTTTATTAAAGGGATTAGACACATTAATTACGCAAGAAACAAAAATTAAAACAACTATTGTGGACGATCCTTTAACTGCTGTTGCTCGTGGCGCAGGTTTCGTATTAGAAAATATAGACGAACTTCAAGAAGTATTAGTTGACACTGATACGATTGAAACTCCAAGATAATGATTAAAAAACTTTCTAATTTAGCAAGAATAAGCTTTGATCCAAAAGAGGAAGAAGATTTAAGAAAAGATATCGCTATCGTTTTAGATTATGTAGATGATTTAAAGGAAGCCAATATTTCCCATAAACAACAAGATTATTTCCAAAGCGATTTGAGTAGTGTTTTTAGAGACGATGTCGCAATTGATTTTGATGATAAAGATTTAATTATTAATTCTTTTAATAACAAAGAGGGTAGATTCTTAAAAGTAAAACCAATTCTTTAAATATATGGATTATTCGTTAATGACAATTAAAGAACTTTCTAGTGGATTATACGATGGTAAATTTTCTTCAGTAGAGCTTACTGAGTTTTTCTTAAACAAAGAAGATTCTTGCTCGGCATATATTTCAAAGAATAAAGAGCTTGCATTAGAGCAAGCTAAAAGAGCAGATGAGCGTATTAAAAATGGAGAAAGAGGGGACTTGCTTGGAATTCCTATAGCAATAAAAGATAATATTATGATCAGGGGGGTAAAATGCACCTCGGCATCTTTGGCTCTAAAAGACTATACTCCGCCATACGACGCCAGTGTTATTAAAAAGCTAAAAGAATCTGGAGCTGTATTTTTAGGTAAAACCAATTTAGATGAGTTTGCTATGGGTTCTTCTACTGAGAGTTCTTTCTTTGGAGCTACTCTAAATCCAATTGATAAAACAAGAGTTCCAGGGGGTTCTTCGGGTGGTTCGGCGGCCGCAGTAGCTTCGGGCACAACTACAGTGGCGCTAGGTTCTGATACGGGTGGCTCTATAAGGCAACCAGCGGCCTTCTGTGGCGTTGTTGGGCTTAAACCCACTTATGGTGCAGTTTCTCGTTATGGGCTCGCGGCTATGGCTTCTTCACTAGATCAAATTGGAGTAATATCTAAGAATGTTGAAGATGCTGAAATTGTTTTCAAAAATATTTCGGGGCGGGACAATTTAGACTCTACTTCGGCTGATTATTCATTTAAAGAATGTAATGTTGAAATTTCCAAATTAAAAGTTGGCATCCCAAAAGAGTATTTTATTGATGGTATCGATCTGAATATGAAAAAAGAAATTGATAAAAGCATTGACGAGTTGCGTAATTTTGGAGTTGAGGTTGTGGATATTTCTCTACCTCACACTAAATACGCTCTTTCTACATATTATATTATTACATCATCAGAAGTATCTTCTAATATGGGTAAGTATGATGGACTGAGATATGGATTTTCGGACGATGATGCCAAGGACTTGATAGATAGCTATTTTCAAAACCGAGGTAATGGTTTTGGTAAGGAAGTAAAAAGAAGAATTATTCTAGGAACTCACACGCTCTCTGCTGGATATAAAGATGCATATTACAAGAAAGCTCTCGAGGTCCGTCATTTTATTCGTCAGGATTTTATAGATGCATTTAAAAAAGTTGATTTAATAATTGCTCCAGTGTCTCCGTCTTTTCCTTTTAAGATAGGGGAAAAGGCAACGGATCCATTAGAGATGTATCTTTTAGATATATTTACTGTTACGATAAACTTAGCAGGACTTCCAGCATTGTCTATGCCTTGTAAAAAACTTGATAATCTTCCAGTGGGAATACAAGTAATAGGTAAGCATTTTGACGAAGCTAAAATATTATCAGCCGGTAAACAATTTGAAAAAATATGGAATATTTAATAGATCCATCTTTAATACCTTATCCTTATCTATATATTTATCTAGGAGCGAGAGTTCTTTTTATTGGATTGTCGGTATTCTTTGTTTTTATAATATTCTACTCTTTGGCAACAACTAGTTGGATTCGTTTTAGATTTTGGGAAGATATTGTTGAGTTTGTAATGTTTAAACCCTATGGTAGCAATAAATACGCTAAAGAATGGAAAAAGATTTTAAAGAAGATTGATACTGGGATTGAGTCGGAATACAAGCTTGCTGTTATTGAAGCAGATGCACTATTAGATGATATGCTTAAGTTTATGGGTTATACTGAAGAAACAACCGAAGAAAAAGTAGAGAGATTAACATCAATTGATATTGCTAATATCAACGAATTAAGAGAAGTTAGAAAAACCAGAAATTCTATAATCCAAGAGCCAGATTTTAAACTTACCGAAGATAATGTGAGAGAGGTGCTTAAAGTTTACGAAACATCTTTTAAGAGTTTAGGTTTTTTGTAGAGTATTTTTTAATCCAGTAATGAGTATGAAAATAAGATTGTCTTAAGGAGCCTAGATTAAGGCGCTAAGCCCCTTAACGAAATTAAGGAGGTCGGATTAAGGAGCTAAGCTCCTTAATTAAGCGAAGTATAGGTTAAGGAGGTTGGATTAAGGAGCTTAGCTCCTTAATGGAATCTTGTATTGGAAAGCGGGGGGCATTTCATGCTATCGTTGCGTTGGATAAGACTAAGTCTTGACCTGAGTTAAAAAATATACTAGTATGTAGTTATATAGCGGGGTGGTGGAGTAGTACCATGTGAGGCCCATAACCTTAAGGCGCCGGTGCAATTCCGGCCCCCGCAACATGTTTGCCGGCGTAGCTCAGCTGGTTAGAGCGACAGATTCATAAGCTGTAGGTCGGAGGTTCGAGTCCTCCCGCCGGCATATCTTTATTTTTTGCGGGCGTGGCTTAGCCAGGTTAAAGCGCTACCTTGTCACGGTAGAGATCGTGGGTTCGAATCCCATCGCCCGCGCCAAAAGAGAAAACAAGAGGAAAAATACCTCTTGTTTTTTAATATAAATTAAGCTAGAATAGAAGAGTAAATTAATTAATTCAAATGGCAAAAAAAGAATATACTTCAAAAGACATTTTTGTTTTGGAAGGTTTGGATCCTGTAAGAAAAAGGCCTGGTATGTATATTGGTTCTACTGGACCAGAAGGGCTACATCATTTAATATGGGAGTGTACCGATAACTCTTTAGATGAAGCTATCGGAGGGTATGCGAAGAATATAGAGATTACGCTTTTACCTGATAATATTGTAAGTGTGGCAGATGATGGTAGAGGAATACCAATAGATGTTCATGCTCAAACCAAAAAGTCTGCCCTAGAAACAGTTATGACAACGCTTCATGCTGGTGGAAAGTTTGGAGGAGATGCGTATCAGGTGTCTGGCGGACTTCATGGAGTAGGGGTGTCGGTTGTCTGTGCTCTTTCTACATGGATGCGAGCCGATGTTTATCGTGATGGTTATAAATACTATCAAGAATATTCTAAGGGTAAGGTCAAGACAAAGCTTATTAAAGACGGTAAGACAAACAAAAGAGGAACAGTAATTACTTTTCAGGCCGATCCAGAAATATTTAAAGAAATATCTTTTAGTACTAAAAAAATATTGTCTCATCTAAGACAACAATCATATTTAACTAAGGCTATTGCTGTTAGTTTTTTCGATTTTAGAGATCCCAAAGACAAAAAAGGTTATTTTTTCTATTTTGAAGGAGGGTTATTGTCTTATGTCAAACACTTAACTAGAGGTTCAATTAAAAGACACCAAAACGTATTTTATTGCACGGGAGTTAAAGACGAAATAGCGGTAGAAGCCTCTTTTGTCTATACTGAAGAATACGAATCTTACGAAGAAAGTTTTGCTAATAATATTATTACTAAAGAAGGAGGAAGTCACTTAACAGGATTTAGATCTGCATTGACTAGAACACTAAACGATTACGCCAAGAAGAACGGAATATTAAAAAATACCGATGATAATCTTGGCGGAGAAGATATTAGAGAGGGACTCACTGCAGTGGTATCGGTTAAAATTAGAGAACCTCAATTTGAAGGACAAACCAAAGCGAAGCTAGGTAATCCTGAGGTTAAGCCAGCCGTTGAGGCTGTTGTGGCTGAATATTTAGCCGACTTTTTAGAAAGAAATCCTCAAGATGCTAAGATTATTATTGAAAAATGTCTCCTTTCTTCTAAAGCTAGAAAAGCAGCTAAAGCAGCCAGAGAAACAGTATTGAGAAAGGGTGTCTTAGAGGGGTTGTCTTTACCGGGCAAACTAGCAGATTGTTCTTCTAGAAAGCCAGAAGAATCAGAGTTGTATATTGTAGAGGGGGAGTCTGCAGGAGGTTCTTGTAAGGGTGCTCGAGACAGAAGGTTTCAGGCCATTCTTCCATTAAGAGGTAAAGTTTTAAATGTTGAGCGAGCTCGTTTGGACAAGATACTAGCATCAAAAGAAATAAAAGCTTTAATTATTGCTCTTGGAACCGCAATTGCCGAGGACTTTAATATTGAGAAACTTAGATATCAAAGAATTATTATCATGGCCGATGCCGATTCTGATGGAAATCATATTAAGACACTAATTCTTACTTTGTTTTATAGATATTTTAAGGCATTAATAGAGGCGGGTTATGTTTATGTCGCCCAACCTCCTTTGTATAAAATACAAGCTGGCAAAAGAGTAGAGTATGCTTATTTAGAAGATGAAAAACAAGAAATTTTAGATTCTATGAGCAAGGAAAAGACAAATATTTCAATACAGAGGTATAAGGGTCTGGGTGAAATGAATCCAGAGCAATTATGGGAGACAACCATGAACCCGGAGAATAGAATTCTTTTGCAAGTTAAAATAGATGATGCTCAAGAAGCCGATAGAGTTTTTGATGTTTTAATGGGTGACGATGTTTTGCCTCGTAAAAAGTTTATTCAAAGCAGAGCCAAGAGCGCTAGAAATTTAGATATTTAAGGTTGACAAAAGAGCTTTGTTTAGCTATTATACAAAACATGATTATAAACAACATAGGAACATTCTTTAGAGAAGTTAGACAAGAAACAGCCAAAGTGACTTGGCCTACTTCAAACTATGCTATAAAATATGGTTTAATTGTTATTGTTGCCTCTATAATAACAGCAATAATGCTTGGAGGATTTGATTATATATTCACTACTCTTTTTAGAAACTTTATTCTTTAAATATGTCCAAACAACAATTTTCACAAGAAAAAAGATGGTACGTCATTCATACTTATTCTGGATATGAGGAAGCGGTAGCTAAAAACTTACGTCAAAGAGCTGAATCTTTAGGTATGGAAGATAAGATTTTTAGTGTTATCGTTCCTAAAGAGAAGAAAGTCAAGATTAAGAATGGCAAAAGAAAATCTGTTGAAGAAAAGATATATCCAGGTTATGTTTTAGTAGAAATGATAGTTACCGATGATTCTTGGTATGTGGTTCGAAACACGCCAAATGTTACTGGTTTTGTTGGTGCGGGAACAACTCCACTTCCACTATCTTTTGAAGAAGTTGATTTATTAAAAAAGAGAATGGGTGCTGAGGTTCCAAGATTTAAGATAGATGTTATAGTAGGCGATGCAGTTAAAATAGTGGATGGACCTTTTAAAGATTTCGATGGACGAGTTTCTGAAATTGATTCTGAAAGGGGCAAGATAAAAGTTTTGGTTAATATGTTTGGTAGGGATACTCCGGTAGAATTGGACTCTCTACAGATTAATAAGATATAATATTATGGCTAAAAAAATTAAAGCAGTTGTAAAATTACAAATAGCAGCCGGTAAAGCAACACCAGCTCCTCCAGTTGGGCCTTCTTTGGCACCACATGGATTAAATATCGCAGAGTTTTGTCAAAAGTTTAACGATCAGAGTAAAGATAAGGCTGGATTTACTGTGCCAGTAGAGGTTACTATATTTGAAGATAGAACTTATGCTTTCAAAATGAAGCAACCTCCAGCATCGGAGCTTTTAAAGAAAGTTGCAGGAATAGAAAAGGGTGCTAAAACTCCTAACAAGCAAAAGGTAGCTACAATTACTAAAGATCAACTAAAAGAGGTTACAGAAAAAAAGATGGTTGATCTCAACGCTAACGATATTGATGCGGCTATGAGAACGATAGAGGGGACTGCGAAAAATATGGGAATAGAAATAAAAAAATAATTTGATGAAAAGAATCTCAATAGATGAGTATTTTTTAAAAATTGCTCTCGTTGTTGCTGAGAGATCTACCTGCGTCAGACATCATGTCGGCGCAGTTGCTGTAAAAGACAAGCACATATTAGCAACAGGATATAATGGGGCAGCATCAGGTCTTAAAGATTGTCTTGAACTCGGATGTTTAAGAGATCAAAATGGTATACCTTCTGGAACTAAGCACGAAATATGTCGAGCTATTCATGCAGAGCAAAATGTAATAATTCAAAGCTCTCTTCATGGTATTTCTTTAGCCGGAGCTACCGTTTATTGCACTCACACTCCTTGTATTATTTGTGCCAAAATGTTAGTTAATTCAAAGATTAATAGGTATGTAACTTTTAGTAATTATGCCGATGATTCTTTTATCGAATTATTTAAAGAAGCAGGTGTTCAAGTTGATATTTTAGATAAACCTAATCAAGATATAACATTTTTAGGATAATGAAACCAGGAAAATTTATAGTCATAGAGGGTGTTGATGGCTCGGGAAAAGCTACTCAGGTTAAGCTATTAACAGATAAATTAATTTCCAAAGGATTGAAGGTTAAGAAAATAGATTTTCCCAGATATGGAGAAAAATCAGCTGGATCAATAGAAGAGTATTTGGCTGGTAATTATGGTAGTGCTAACGAGGTTGGACCATACAGAGCATCTATTTTTTATGCAGTTGACCGTTATGCCTCATCTTTTCAAATTAAAAAATGGATCGACGAAGGAAATATTGTGATTGCCGATCGCTATATCGCTTCTAATATCGGTCATCAGGGAGGTAAAATTAAGAGCAAAGCTAAAAGAGAGGAGTATTTAAAATGGTTATATAATTTAGAGTATGGAATATTTAAAATACCAAAACCAGATTTAACAATTATTCTTAAAGTTTCTGTGGATTTTTCTTACAAGCTTTCTAAGAATAAAAGTCAAAAGAAAAAAGCGGTTAGTTTTTTAGGGAAAAAGAAAGATATCCATGAGAATGATAAAGAGCATTTGAAAAATAGTCTTAATGCTTACATCGAATTAACCAAAGCATACCCCCGAGATTTTAAGTTTATAGACTGTATGGTGGGGGATAATATTTTAAGTCCCGAAGATATTAATCAAAAAATATTAAAAATAATAAAGATATGACAATAAAAAAAATAGCAAGCACAATAGATCATACTGATATTAGGTCCGAGGCAACAACTAAAGATATTAAAGAGAGATGTTTGGAGGCCAAGCTTTATGGTTTTCATGGGGTTTGTGTTAATCCTAAATTTGTTTCTCTGGTCGCCAAAGAATTAAAAGGGACTTCAGTCAAAACAGTTGTTTTAATTGATCCGCATATGGGGTTATCTGCTCATGCTAAGAGATTAGCGATGTGCAAAAAGGCTAAAAAAGATGGAGCTGACGAGTTAGATATTGTCTTAAATGTTATTGATGTTAAATATGACCGATATGACAAGGTTTTAAAAGATTTAAAGCCTCTTTGTAAAATATTACCAACTAAGGTAATAATTGGTTCGGGGTTTTTAACCGACGATGAGATTATTAAAGTTTCCAAGGTTGTTAAAGAATCTGGTGCTTTTTGTA
This sequence comes from Minisyncoccota bacterium, assembly GCA_028701035.1. Classification (GTDB taxonomy): domain Bacteria; phylum Patescibacteriota; class Minisyncoccia; order Minisyncoccales; family CSSED10-335; genus MWBX01. The sequence goes on along the minus strand of JAQVRO010000001.1, from coordinate 30,365 downwards.
TCAAAACTGCAACTTCTAAGGACCCGTTAGAGAATAGAGAAATGGACGAAAAGATTATTCATTTGAAATTGATGAAGAAGCATTCAGGTTTAGTTGTTAAGGCCTCGGGTAATATTAAAACAGTGGAAGATGTTAAGAAAGCCCTAAAGGCGGGGGCTAGTATCGTCGGAACTAGCTCTGGAGTTAAAATAATGAAAGGTTTGAAATAATGAAATACGAAACTGTCATTGGTCTTGAAGTTCATGTAGAGCTTAACACAGATTCTAAAATGTTTTGCTCTTGTAAAAACGAATCTGATAACAAGACACCTAATATTAATATTTGTCCAGTATGTTCTGGTCACCCCGGAACTTTACCGGTGGCTAATAAAAAAGCGATCGAGAAGACTATTAGGGTTGGTCTTGCTCTTGGTTGTCAAATTCCAGAGTATTCTAAATTTGATAGAAAAAACTATTTTTACCCCGACTTACCAAAAGCTTATCAGATTAGCCAAAACGAAAACCCTTTTTGTCTAGGAGGTTCTCTTAATGTTGATGGGCGAGATATTAAAATAACTAGAATTCATCTTGAAGAGGATGCGGGCAAATTGGTTCATTCGTCCGATTCTGATAGTTCTTTGGTTGATTTTAATAGATCCGGCGTTCCTTTAATGGAGCTTGTTACGGAACCAGTTATTAAATCTGCCAAGGAAGCAACTCGCTTTGCTCAAGAGTTGCGTTTGATTTTAAAGTATTTGAATGTTTCTAATGTTGACTTGGAAAAAGGAGAAATGAGAGCTGATGCCAATATTTCGTTATCTTCAGCCCCAGGCAAACTAGACGGTGTAAGAGTAGAAATTAAGAATCTAAACTCTTTTAGGTCAATAGAGAGAGCGTTGGAGTATGAAATAAAAAGACAGCAAGAATTATTGGATAGTGGGGGAGTTGTTGTTCAAGAAACTAGGGGTTGGGATGATAATAAACAAATAACTATTGGACAAAGAAGCAAGGAGCAGTCTCATGATTATCGCTATTTTCCCGACCCCGATTTGCCTCCAGTTTATATCAAAGACAGCGGTATTGATTTACAAAGAATAAAATCATCTATTGTTGAGTTGCCTCAACAAAGACGATCCCGTTTTCAAGAAGAGTATAGCCTTTCTGATAAAGAAACAGAGTTTTTAGTAACAGATAAGGAATTAGGAGATTATTACGAAAAAGTAGTAAGTGAGCTTAGAAATTGGATTAAAGAGACAGACATAACTCTTAGTGTTGATGATGTTATGCCAAAACTATCAAGACTGGCTGCAAATTATCTTTTGACTGATTTTCAGTCTTTACGCACCGGAGACGAGCTTCCAATTGATCCCGAGAACTTTGCCGAGTTTGTTTGTTTAATTTACAAAGACAAAATGTCTAGTAAGGTTGCGAAAGAGGTCTTAAAAGAGATGTTTAATACTGGTGGTGACCCATCTCAGATCATTAAAGACAAAGGGCTCACAGAGCTTGAAGATGAGTCTGAAATTGAGTTAATGATAGAGATGGTCATTAAAGAAAACCCTAAAGCAGTTGAAGATTATAGGCAAGGCAAGGAAGCGTCTTTTAAGTTTTTAATTGGTGGGATAATGGCTAAAACTAAGGGCCGAGCTAATCCAAAAGTAATAGAAAAGATACTTAAAGAGAAATTAATTTAGGAAATTTTTTATTAATTTTTCTGCCTCATTCTTATTTTTAATCCAGTATATATTTTTTTCTTTTTTTAGCCAAGAGTTTTGACTCTTGGCTAATTTAATTGAACTCTGCAAGATTCCATCAATCATATTTTGTTTTGATATTCTGTTTTGTAAGTAGATTGCAATCCATTTGTATTCTAGTCCAAAGTTTTCTATTCTTTGCCACGAGAGGCCACCAATTCTCAGTCTTTTAACTTCTTTAATCATTCCGATTTTAATTCTTTTATCAATTCTTTTTTTGATTAAAAGCTCCAAGTTATCCTTTTTAATTGCTAACTCTAAGCAATCGTATTTTGGGTCTTCTTTAAGAGGAGCTGAGGGGGCAACCTCAATTGCTCTTATCAATCTTCTAGGATTATTTTTATCAATATTTTTCGCTCTTAATGGGTCTAAGTTTTTAAGTATCTTGTATAGCTCTTCGTTACTTTTTTTATTTAATTTACTTCTTAACTTATAGTCTGGTTTTGTGCTAGGCATAACCAGTCCTTTGGTAATGGTGTTGATATAGAAATTACTTCCTCCACAAATAATAGGGAGTTTACTCTTTTTTAAAATTTGATTAATTATTTGATCTGCTTTTTTCTGATATTGTCCAGCGCTAAAATTTCTTTTTGGACTAGCAATGCTTAGTAGGTGGTGGGGGACACCCTTCATTTCTTTTTTAGTAATTTTGCCACTACCAATATCCATGCCGATATATACTTGTCTAGAATCGGCAGAAACTACCTCACCATTAAATTTTTGAGCTAGTGTGACCGCTAAATCGCTTTTTCCAGAAGCAGTTGCTCCTAAAATAGCTATTATTTTATCTTTCCTTCTAGTCCCCATATTAAAGCTTTTGTTATTTCTACATCAACAAAAGAATTATCGCTGGCACCCTCAACTTTTATTGTTTTGTATTCTCTTGTTTTTCCGATGGAGTTTTTATTTATTAATACTCTAGTGTTTTGCCCAACTAGTTGCTTGTTCCTTTTTAGAGATATTTTTTTAAGCAAATCATTCAATTCGTTGTATCTCTTTGTCTTTTCCTCAAACGATATTTGATTATCCATCTTTGATGCTAGAGTTCCTGGTCTTGGAGAGTATTTTGAAATATATGCCATATCAAATTCAATCTCTTTAAATAGTTTCAATGTATTTTTGAAAGCATTTTTTGTTTCTCCGGGAAATCCAACAATTACATCGGTTGACAAGCAAACATTAGGAATTTCTTTTTTAATCTTTAGTGCTAACTTCTTGTATTCTTCTATGGTGTATTTTCGGTTCATCTTTTTAAGTATTTCATTGTCTCCCGATTGAACCGCCAAATTAATATATTCGGTAACTTTTGGTAATTCTTTTACGCTTTTAATTAATTCGCGACTCATATCTTTTGGATGAGAGCTCAAAAATCTTATCCAAAAATCTCCCGGAATAGAGTTAATGTTTTTTAGCAATTTTGGAAAATCATATTTATATGAATTTACATTTTGTCCCAAAAGCCAAATTTCTTTTGCTCCATTTTTAATAAAAGATTTTGTTTCTTTGATAACTTCTTCTTGAGGTCTAGAGTATTCTCGTCCCCGAGTATAGGGGACAACGCAATAACTACAGAAATTATTGCACCCCGTCATTATTGGAACAAGGCAAGAGTGAGTGATTTTTGTCTTGAGGCAGTCTTCTTTTTTAACAATCTTAGCGTATTTGGCGAATTTATCACGATCCGAATCTAGTAAACAACCAGTAACTATTACTTTTTTATATTTTTTTGCTTGAGCAAAGGCTCGATCCACAGCTGATTGTCTTATTGAGCAGATATTAATTATTACAAGATCTGGATTTTCGCTCGCTAAATAGCCCTTATCTTTTAATTTTTTTTCAATTCTTTCGCTGTCAGAATAGTTGGCCAAACATCCATAAGTTATAATTTTATACTTTTTCATTAGAGTCTTTCTTTCTTTTCTTGTAGGAAGTATCTCCATTGTTCAATAAATTCAACAAATATAGATAAAGGCATATCTATTAGTGCGTTAAATACAGCGGATATAATATTGTATTTTTTCCATCTTAGAGTAAGCCATTTACCTAAGAGAATAATTGGTAGGGCCAATAAGTCGGTGATCGTTGCAATAAAACCATCTTTTTGGTCTACCATGTGTAGTTCTTTTGCTCGTTCTCTTATTTTAGTTCCTGCGAAAGCAATAAGTGAGAGGAAGATTATAAACACAATGTATGAGAAGGGAGGGAAGTTAATTAAGCTTAAAGACCAGTAAAGAGCACTCATGCTTAAGATAAAGCTTACGGCGTATATTAAAGATATGAAAAAATTGAATATTGGGCCTCGTTTTTTAAATCTTTTAATTTCATAGATTTCTTTTTTCTCGTCATTGTAAGATATTTTAATTGTCTCCATTATTACTCTTTCTAGATTTCCTTTTGGTGGTTGGTCTATTGCTAAGACTAGTATTGCCATTAGTGCTGTTGGGACAAAAATATCAACGATGTAGGCAGTATTAGAAAATTGACCGAAGTATTTAGCTACAGGCATTTCTATTAATAGAAGGGACGCTATATTGGTAATAAATATTGATAGAGTAGAATAGAATCCAGCTCGAACCATACGAGATTGCATATTAGTTAATCTCTTTTCGTAGTACTTTTTAATAAGAGATTCTAAAAGGGCTGGGTTAGCGATTTTATTTTCTGCTTCAAAAGGATTTTCTAATATAATGTCATTTAGTATCAAATAAGGAGTATTGTATTTATTACAAAGTTGACCAATCTTTCCTTTAAGTGGATGATCTAGATCATAGTCAATATCTTTTTTTATTTTAATTATATCTAGAGAAATTACCTTTAATTCCTCGTCTGATAATTTTGACCAATTGGGGTGTTTGTATTTTATAAGATGGTATCCAATTATTGAGTCGTCTAAATCGAAAAGGGCTCGTTGAATATTAATAAATATTTGTATGTTTTTTTCTTCTTCGGTTATCCCTTCTTTTTCTATTAAATCTTTGCTTAAGAAGGTAGACGCCTTCATTTTATTATACATAAAATCCATCAAAGCTTTTTCTTTAATGGATGGCGTAAGGGCTTCTTCTATTTCGCAAGATAGGATTGACGATAGCCATTGGATGAGTTGAACATTTTCTGAATGTTTTCCAATAATATATATGTATTTATTAATTATTGTTTGAATTTTTGCTATTTTAGATTCTTCTATCTTATCGTTAGGAAAGTGGCCAGACCTTATTAGTTCTAATACTAACGACTCGGCATCCACTTTTATTTCTTCTTTTACTCCAATTTTAGGAATAATTCTTTTCCTAACAGATCTTTCAATCACACCTATTTTAATTAGGTGTTCTTCTTTCCAGTCTATAATGCCTCTTATCTTTTCATAAAAGGCAGCAACCTTAGAAGCGACTTCGTCGACATGAATCGTAGAAACTCCTTCTTTCTTTTGGAGTGATTCTTGCCATTTTTGGTATCCCAAGATTAAATCTTTTGTTTCTTTTGATATTTGTGTCATTTTTTTATATTTCTAAAATTTCTTCTACTTGATCAGATATTATTTTTGGAACTCCGTCTTTGTGGTCTACTTTACCAGCGATAAATACTATTTTATTTTCTTCTAGTATGCTTTGATATTTTTCTAGTGTCGTGGGAAAAACAACAACCTCTATCTTCCCAGTTAAATCTTCTAGGGTAATAAACATCATTGGTTTTCCGCTTTTGGTTAAGATCTTTTTAATTCCAGATATTATTCCACCTAGTCTTATTCTTTGTCCTGATATTGCTCTTTGAGCGACAATTACAGCTGTTGTGTTTTTTCTCAATAACTCTCGCATATCTTCTAGTGGGTGGCTAGTTACAAAAAGACCCAATAGTTCTTTTTCCCATTTTAAGCGGTCGCTCTTAGAAGTAGGGAGAGCATCTTTAAGATGTATTTCTTCGTGTTTAAAACTTGTATTGTCAAAAAGGTTTTTTTGTCCATTAGAGTCGTTTTTGGTTTTCTCTCTAATATGACTTAAAATATCATCCATATTTTCCAGTATCTTATTCCTTTCTATTATACTATCAAAAACTCCAGCTTTTGTCATGCTTTCTAGCGACTTTTTATTAATGTTTCCTTCTTGTATGCGAGATATGAAATCATTAAGTGATTTAAAAGGACCATTAGCTTTTCTTTCAGCAACAATGTTTTCGGTTATTCCTAATCCTACATTTTTAATAGCAGATAGGCCAAATCTAATTTGGTTTTTTTGAGGGACAACGCTAAAGAAAACATAACTTTCGTTAATATCAGGTGGTAAAACTTCTATCTTCATTCTTTTACACTCTTCAATTAGGAAAGATATTCTTTCAATATCTTTTCTTTCTGATGCTAGAAGCGATGCCATAAACTCGCAAGGGTAGTGAGTTTTTAGCCAGGCGGTCTGGTAAGCTATCGTGGCATATCCTGCTGAATGGCTCTTATTAAATCCATAACTAGCAAAAGGAGTAATCCAATCCCATATTTGTTGAGCTACCTTGTCTTCAACACCATTCTTAATACACCCATCAATAAACTTATCTTTTTGTTCGTCTAGAAGTGATTTAATCTTTTTGCCCATCGCTTTTCTTAATATGTCTGCTTCTGACAAAGAGAACCCAGCAAGGTCTTGAGCCATTTTCATTACTTGTTCTTGGTATAGGGGAATAGAGTAAGTGCTTTCTAGTATCGGTTTTAATTTAGGGTGGATATATTCTGGAGCTTTCTGTTTGTTTTTTCTAGCAATGTAATCAGGTATAAGCTCCATTGGTCCAGGACGATAAAGTGCTACCATAGCAATAATATCTTCAAATTCGGTTGGTTTTAATTGTTTTAAATATCTTTGCATACCGCCAGATTCTAGCTGAAATACCCCAATTGTTTCTCCCTTTTGTAATAATTGATAAGTCTTTTTGTCATCTAGTGGTAGTGAGCTGATGTCTATGTTTTTCTTGTATATGGCATATATCTTAGAAAGAGTGTCTTCTATGGTGGTTAGGTTTTTGAGTCCTAAGAAGTCCATTTTAAGCATTCCCAGTGCTTCAACCGATGTCATTTCGTATTGTGTGACCGTACTTCCTTCGTTATTAGTTGAGTGTTGGAGTGGTATTATTTCGTCTAACGGATCTTTAGATATTACAACTCCACATGCATGAGTTGAGGCATGTCTAGCAACCCCTTCTAGTTTTTTGGCAACATCAATTAAATCTTTTGCTTTGGTATCAGTGTTATATAATTGTCTAAACTCAGGTATTTTTTCTAGAGTTTCTTCTAGCGATAATCCCATAGGAATCATTTTGGCTATTTGGTCACAATAATTGTATGGGTATTGCAAGGCTCTTCCGGTGTCTCTTATAACGGCACGAGAGGCCATAGTTCCAAATGTAATAATTTGTGCCACACGATCGCTACCATATTTTTCCGAAACATAATATATTACTTCGTCTCTTCTTCTGTCGGCAAAATCAATATCAATATCAGGCATTGATATTCTCTCTGGATTTAGAAATCTTTCAAATAGTAAATCGTAGTCTAGGGGATTGATGTCGGTAATTCCTAAGCAATAAGAAACTAGCGACCCTCCGGCTGAGCCTCTCCCTGGACCAACAACAATACCATTTCCTTTTGCCCAATTAATAAGATCTTGGACAATAAGAAAGTAAGAGGCAAAACCTGTTTTTTCAATAACGCTAAGTTCGTAATCAATTCTTTCTTGATAGTTATAGTTGCTACATTTCTCTTCAGCGCCCTTTAGCGTTAACTCCCTTAAGTATTTTTCAGCAGTTTTTTCTTTAGGTAGTGCAAATTCAGGCAATTTAATTTTTCCAAATTCAAATTCAAAATTACAAGCATCTTTAATCTTTTGAGTATTTTCTATGGCTTCGGGTGTTTTCTTAAAACTCTCAGCCATTTCTTTTGGGCTTCTAACAGACAAATCACACTCTTGCATATTAAGCCTTTCGGGGTCATCTATTTTTGCTCCTGTGTTAATTAACACTAATACATCTTGAGCATGAGCATCTTCTTTGTTTAGGTAGTGGCAATCGTTAGTTGCCACTAGAGGAATACCAGTATTTTTTGATATTTGTATAAGTCCTTGATTGGCTTTTGCTTGATCTGGTATTTTTTCATGATCTTGCATTTCTAAGTAGAAATTTCCTTTGCCTAGAATTTTTTCATAATCTAGGGCTGTTTTTTCTGCTTCTACTGTATTATTATTGATAATGAGTTGGGGTATTTTTCCTTGGACGCAAGCAGATAATCCAATAAGGCCATCGGAATATTGTCTTAGAGTATTTTCGTCTATTCGTGGTTTGTAATAGAAACCTTCTAAGTGAGCGATAGTTACCATCTTGACTAGATTTTTATAGCCCGTTTCGTTTTTAGCTAAAAGTATTAGGTGGTGTCTCTTATCATCAATACCAGGCCTTTTATTATGAAGACTATCAGGGGCAACATAGAATTCACAACCAATAATTGGTTTAACGCCAGCCTTTTTTGCTTTTTGGGCAAACTCAACTGCACCATACAATACACCGTGATCGGTTATCGCTACCGAGTCCATCCCCAAACTCTTTATATGTTCTAGTAAATCATCTATTTTGGATAATCCATCTAATAGGGAGTAGTGAGAGTGCACATGAAGGTGAGTAAATTTAGTCATTAGTATTTTTTAGAAAAAAGAAACAAACTTCTCTTTGCATTTAAGTCCTTCAAATAAAGTTTCTCCTTTGATATAGCTTTCTTTTAGAATAAGAGCTTCTTTAATTTCTCCATCAGCAAGATTAAGAAATCCCCATATATTAATTTTGTTTAAATCGGCTAGACCAGTAATATTACAACTTTCCATATCTAGGGATCCTTGTATTTCAGCATTTTGTAAATAAACATCTCCATTAATTATTCCACTAGAAGTAACCATTCCTATTATCTTTAATCCTTTTAGATTAGTGTTTCCCTTAACTTTTATCTTATTCAACCCTAAAAATCCTTGGATGTGGGCCTTTTCCATAACAAATTGACCATCAATTTCTCCCTTGACCATATTAAGGGAGTTTTTGACTACGACTCTTGTAGCTAAGAAATCTCCAGCTATCTTAATCTCTCCAAAGTAAGTTGTGTTATTGATTACGGAGCCATTGAAAACGATATTTCCATGAACAATAGTTCTGCCCATATACACACTTCCTAAAAAAACAGTATTGGTAAAATTCAACCCACACCTTATTTCTCTTTCCGACAAGTTCATTTCTTGAATTGTCATATTTGAGAAATCGGCAAGCGTGTTTTCCGATTCGGCAATTTTAATTATTTGGTCAATTTCTTTTTGAGAAATAATAGATTGATATGTTTCTTGCATAATGGTATTATATAATAATATTTGAAAAAAAGAAAGACATGGATTTTAACTGTATTGTTGGTTTAGACGAAGTAGGGAGAGGTCCTTTATCGGGACCAGTTGTTGCTACAGCTGTTCATATTACTGACTTCAGTGTTTTAAAAGATATGAAGTTTGGAGACTCTAAAAGTATGAGCGCTAGAAGAAGAGAAGAATTGTTTGATTTTTTTAAATCAAGAAAAGAAATTAAGTGGGGGGTTGGCAAGGTCTCTAATAATATAATTGATAAGATAAATATATTGGAGGCAACTAAACTAGCCATGAGAAAAGCGCTAAACGATTTAGATGTTAAGCCCGATTTGGTAATTATTGATGGTAATTTTAAGATCGGGATTGATGCTTTAGAATTGCCAGTTATTAAAGGCGACGAAAGAATTGTTTCTTGTAGGGTTGCAAGTATTATTGCTAAAGTTATTCGAGATAGGTTAATGGATCAATATGATTTAAAATATCCCGAATACGGATTTAGGAGGAATAAGGGCTATGGAACCAAAGAGCACATACTAGCTATTGAGAAGTATGGTTATTCTAAAATACACAGAAAGAGCTTTAAATTAAAATAGTGCGTACTCAATATTGAGTACAATTGTACTCAAAAGATTGATTGTTGATTTTTAGCTTGCAAAATTATACTTGCTATGGTATATTATCGTCAGTTAAAACAAGAAATAAAAATATGGCTGTACCAAAAAAACGTCATACCAAAGGTAGACGAAATAACAGAAGGATGCACATCTTTTTAGAAAAGACTGGTTTTGTTTCATGTCCTAAGTGTGGTAAAGAAACATTACCTCATACTGCTTGTAAAAATTGCGGCTATTACAAGGGCAGAGAAGTGATAGACGTTCTTAAAAAGCTTGATAAAAAGGAAAGAAAGCAGAAAGAAAAAGAGATGCAGAATAGTCCAAGCGCAAAGTAGTTTTTTTGACAATTTATTGTAATTTTTAAAAATCATGGCTTCTAGGCATTTGTCACGATCAATTGTTCTCCAATCTTTTTATGAGTGGGATTTTTTCGGTAAAAGAGTGGGGGACCTAAATAGTATCGTAGAGAGAAACATCGATGAATTTGCTCCAGGACTCAAAGAAAAAGAATTTGTTTTCTCTTTAGTTAAAGGGATTATGGACAATATTGAGAAAATAGATGATATTATTAAGATAGCTGCTCCTGAGTGGCCAATAGAGCAAGTAGCAATTGTAGACAGAAATGTTTTACGAATCGGGCTTTTTGAGCTTTTATTTGGAGATAAAGAAGAGGTTCCACCAAAAGTTGCCATAAACGAATCTATAGAACTAGCTAAAAGCTTTGGAGGAGAAAGCTCAGGAAGGTTTGTTAACGGAGTTTTAGGAACCGTCTTTCGTGAAATGAAAGAAGAAATAGAGAATAGATAATACCATGAACGATTTTTCTTTACTTGAGAATAATATTGGAATAGTTTTCAAAAACAAAGACTTGCTTTTGCAGGCCTTTTGTCATCGTTCATATATCAACGAAAACCCTGATTTTTTACTAGGTCACAACGAAAGAATGGAATTTTTGGGTGATGCGGTTCTTGAGTTAACTGTAACCGAATACTTATACAAGAATTATCCCGATAAGACAGAAGGCGACCTTACAAGTTTAAGGGCAGCATTAGTTAATACCAAAATTCTTTCTGAAACTTCTGAAGAATTAGGATTTAATGATTTTATCCTTTTGTCAAAGGGTGAAAACCGAGAAGTTGGTAAATCAAAACAGTCGATATTAGCCAATACATTTGAATCTTTAGTTGGAGCGATATATCTTGACCAAGGATATAATTCTTGCAACGAATTTATTAACAATAATTTGATAACAAAACTTCCTAATATTATCAAGTTTGGCCTTGATAAGGATAATAAATCAAGACTTCAAGAAGAAGCTCAAAGAATATTGGGAGTTACTCCAACATACAGTGTTTTGGCGGAAGAAGGCCCCGATCACAGAAAAAACTTTACGGTGGGAGTTTTTTTGGGAGACAATCTTGTCGCTCGAGGTAATGGTTTTTCTAAACAAGCTGGCGAAGAGGATGCAGCTGGGGAAGCATTAAAGGTTAAGGGATGGCCTTGTAAAGATTGCAATTAATTTATAATTAAGTTAGTATAAAAATATGTTAACAATCAGATTATTTAGAGTAGGTAGAAAAAGACAGCCCGCTTATAAAATAGTGGTTACTGAGAAAAAGAATGCTCCAGCAAGGGGTCGTTTTGTCGAGGAAGTTGGTTTTTATGATCCAACAACAAAGCAAAGAAATATTAACTCAGAAAGAGTTAAATATTGGCTTGGAAATGGAGTTCAGGTTTCCGATACTGTTTTCAATATGTTTGTAGATGAGAAGATAGTAGATGGTCCTAAAAGACCAAAACATAGTGTTTCTAAAAAAGAACAACCAGTAGAAGAAGAAAAGAAAGAAGAAACTAAAACTGAAGAGAAGCCAGTAGAAGAAAGTGCTTCAGTAGAGGAGGAAGAGAAAGAGGAGGTTCCAACTGAAGAACCAGCAGAGGTTGAAATCGTAGAACAACCAGTAGAGGAAACTGCTCCAGCAGAAAAGGAAGAGGAAGCTCCAGTTGAAGAACAACCAGTGGAAGTTGAAACTGCTCCAGTAGAGGAGGAAAAGAAAGAGTAGTTTGACTTTTTCCTTTTTGAAATATATAAATATAGTATTACGGTCAGTGATTTTACTGTAATTATCAGTAAGATTCAAAGGTCGGACTACCGAGGTTAAGAAGAATAAAAAACAGAATTAAATATTATGCCTATTGCAGACCAGGAATTCTTAGAATATGTTGTTAAGGCTTTAGTTGATCATCCAGAAGATGTTCAAGTTGAAAGAAAGGTAGACGAAATGGGAGTTTTGCTCTCTTTGAGAATTAATTCGAAAGATATGGGTCAAGTTATTGGTCGAGCTGGAGCTACAGCAAAATCAATTAGAAACTTGATTAGGATTATTGGTTTAAAGAACCAAGCAAGAGTTAATTTAAAAATAGAAGAGCCAGAAGGAGGCAGAAGAGTAGAAGAGGCAAGACCATCGTCAGCTACTAATTTAGACGATTTAAACCTCTAGGGGGTATTACTTAAAATTAAAAATTGTGCTATCTTGTAGATAGCACAATTTTTTTATGATTAATTTCGAAGTAATTACTCTTTTTCCTGAGTTCTTTGCCCCTTATAAAAAAAGTGGCATTTTGAAAAATGCTTGCGATGATAAATTAATAGATATTAATATCCACAATTTAAGAGATTTTACAACCGATAAAAGAAAGACCGTAGACGATAAGCCATTTGGTGGTGGGGTAGGGATGGTAATGATGATTGAACCAATATTTAAAGCAGTTGAATCAATTAAGAAAGGAAAATCTAGGGTTATCCTTTTTACTCCTCGAGGGAAGAAGTATGATCAAAAGACCGCCCATCGCTTGTCTAAAACTGATCAAATTATTATGATATGCGGTAGGTATGAGGGAGTTGATGAAAGGGTAGCTAAACATATTGCGGATGAAGAGATATCAATAGGTGATTATGTTCTAATGGGTGGGGAAATTCCAGCTATGGTGGTAATAGAGTCGGTTTCTCGTCTTGTTCCTATGGTTGTTGGTACAGATGACTTTTTGAAAAAAAGAACCAAAAGTGTTAGTGCTATTGAGTACCCGCAGTTTACTAGGCCGGCAGTTTACGGGAAATGGGCCGTTCCTAGTGTTTTGTTATCTGGAGATCATAAAAGAATAGAAGAGTGGAGAGATAAGAATAAAAAAATACTATGAAAAATTCTTTTTATTTACTATCACCAAGAGAAACTCTAAACGATATTAAATCAGATGAGTCTGGATTGTCCGAGAGTGAGGCCAAAAGTCGTTTAGATGATTATGGTTTCAATGAAATAACAGAAAAAGAAAGTAGTCGTCCAATATACATATTTTTAAAGCAATTTGATAGTGTTCTGATATATATTTTAATAGTTGCCGCTGTTATCGGGTGGTTTTACGGCAAAACGATAGATGTTTATGTAATTCTTTTTGTTATTCTTATCAATTCAATTGTTGGATTTATTCAAGAGTATCGTGCCGAGAAAGCAATTCAGTCTCTTAAGAAAATAATTGTTCCAACTGCTAAAGTTTATCGTAGTGGAGTAATGTTCAAAATCGATGCCAAGTATTTAGTTCCTGGTGACGTTATCTTTTTAGAGGAGGGTGATAAAATACCCGTTGATGCTAGAATAATTGATTGTAGAAATTTTAAAACGGTAGAATCTGCTTTGACGGGGGAGTCAACTCCAATAACGAAGGATAGTTTAAAGATTAAAAAAGAGGTTACGATTGCCGACAGGAATAATATGGTTTGGATGGGTACGTTTGTTGTTGCTGGCCATGCACGAGCGGTAGTTGTCGCTTCTGGAAACGAAACTACTTTTGGAACAATTGCCAAAGATATTGGCAACATTCAAAGACGAAGGAGCCCTTTTGAGCTAAAGGTAGACTTATTGGCTAAGCAAATGGCAGTCATTGCTGTTATCGGAACATTTCTAATATTCATTGTTGGTTATGTTTACAAAGGGATAGAGTTTGAAGAGATATTATTTTTCACAATAGCTTCTTTGGTTTCTGGTATCCCTGAAGGATTACCTGCAATTTTAATTATTGTTTTAGCTATTGGCGCTCGTAGAATGGCTAGTAGAAATGCAATTATGAGGCGATTGCCCTCCACTGAAACTTTGGGAGTATCTACCGTGATATGTACTGATAAAACAGGAACATTAACTCAAAACACAATGAATGTCAGGAGTATTATTTTATCAGACAATACAATTGATGTTACTGGTAATGGTTGGGATTCAATAGGGGATTTTGTTTTAAGCGAGACTAAGATTTCTCCGTTAGAGCATACTTCTTTAGCTAAACTATTGCACATATCTTGCTTGTGTAATAACGCTAGACTTTTTAAAGAAGAGGGTGGTGAGTATAGGGTAATTGGAGATCCTACAGAAGCTGCTCTAGTTGTTTTATCTCAAAAATCAGGACTGAATAAAGATATTTTAGAAGAAAAGAAAATAGAAGACGAATCTTTTAGTTCAGAATTGAGATATCGGGCATCTCTAATTTCTAGAAAAGATAACTTAGAGCTTTATATCGTTGGTTCCCCCGAGGTTTTATTAGATAAAGCCAAATATTTTTTAGATGATAAGGGAGAGCATATTTTGACTGGGACTAAGAAGAAAGAATTTTTATCTAAAACAAATCGTCTTACATCTAGATCCATGAGAACGATAGCTCTAGGGTATAGAAGTGTTAAAAAAAATCAGAAAACTATATCTGATGATTTGGTTTCTGATATCGTTTTTGTGGGGGTTGTGGGAATTATTGACCCCCCAAGACCCGAGGCAAGAGAATCTGTTTTAAAAGCCAAGCAAGCTGGTATTCGAGTTATAATGACTACTGGAGATCATAAAGGAACTGGTCTTGCAATAGCTAAAGAGGTTGGAATAATAGACGAAAAAGATAACGATGCACTTACCGAATCTGAACTTTTGTGTATGTCTCAAGACCAATTTTCTAGAGCTATAAAGCGAGTCAATGTTTTCGCTCGCCTTACTCCTAATATGAAGCTTAGAATCGCCGAAGAGCTACAGAGTCAAGGTCACATTGTTGCTATGACTGGAGACGGGGTCAACGATGCACCGGCTCTTAAAAAAGCAGATATTGGTATTGCTATGGGTATTAGCGGAACCGATGTTGCCCGAGAAGCTAGCGAGATTATACTTACCGACGATAACTTTAGATCCATTGTTAGTGCTATTGAAGAGGGGAGAATAGTATTTAATAATACTCGGCAAGCTAGTAGCTTCTTGGTTACCACCAACTTTGCCGAAGCGGTTACATTAATTAGTTCTCTTATTCTTTTTACTCAACTACCTCTTTTACCTACGCAGATTTTATGGCTCAATCTAGTAACAGATGGTTTTGCTGGTTTGGCCTTAGCGGCTGAGCCAGGACATGGAGATGTCCTAAAAGATCCTCCTAAAAAGAAAACAGAAAACATATTATCTAGAGAGACGATACCTTTTGTTTTGATAATGGTCTTTGTAATGGCCGTGCTTACTTTAGGGTTCTTTGGTTATCACTTGTCTATTGACCAAGACATCGAAAAGGCCCGCACCGCTGCCTTTGCAACGATGGCTTTTACTCAGTTATTTAATGTCTTAAACATGCGCTCCATGAGAAGATCAATCTTTAAGATTGGATTATTCTCTAATCCCTATGTTGTTTGGGCATTAATCTTATCGGTCGGATTGCAATTACTCGCAATGCATTTTCTGTATCCAGTGTTTCATTTGGTTCATCTCAACTTATTTGAATTAGCTTTAATTATTATTGGCTCGTCGTTTGTTCTTTGGATGGGGGAATTGTATAAATATTTAAGATACAAGGATTTGAGGTAGTGTATTGAAAAATTAATGTTTTATGGTAGTATAAAATCCGTTGTTGCTAATTATTGACAATGTTGGGTAGATGGCGGAGCGGTCAATCGCACCAGACTGTAAATCTGGCGCCTTCGGGCTACGGGGGTTCAAATCCCTCTCTACCCACACTATTGCCGAGATAGCTCAGCGGTAGAGCACTTCCATGGTAAGGAAGGGGTCCCGGGTTCAAGTCCCGGTCTCGGCTCAGTATTAAAAATATGGCTACAAAATCAAAAAAGAAAGCATATGTTAAGCTTCAATGTGGCGCTTGCAAGAGAGTTAACTATTCAGTTAAGAAATCCAAGGGTCAGGACATTGAAAAAAAGCTTGAATTGAGCAAGTTTTGTTCTTGGTGCAGAGGCCACAAGCCACACAAAGAAACTAAGAAATAGTTTGCTTAATTTAGAAGAATAAGATTTCAAATTCCATTTTGAATTTGATTTTGATTTGGGTTCGTAGTTAAATGGCATAATTTTGCTCTCCAAAAGCAAAGTTCTCTGTTCGAATCAGGGCGGACCCGCATGGAGGTAAGAAAAGATTTAAAGTTTTTGCGTCAGAAGTCAGAACCTGTCTTAGAAATAGATGGGAGTATTCGGGATTTAGTTGATCAAATGGTAGATGTAATTGATTTGGAGCGTGGAGCGGGTTTGGCTGCCCCTCAAGTTGGTGTTTTAAAAAGATTGGTTCTTGTAAGGTTTGAAGATAACGAAATAGTTCCTTTTATTAATCCAATTATTCTTGAAAGGGGATCCGAAAAAGATATTGTTGAGGAGGGTTGTCTTAGTCTTCCAGATCAATTAGTTAATGTTAAAAGACCAACCTATGTGCGAGTTAGATTTTTAGACATTGAAGGAAATACTATTGAGTGCGATCTAGAGGGCCTAGAGGCTAGAATCATACAACACGAGATAGATCACTTAAACGGCACATTGATTATTGATTATATTTCTTTAGTCGATAAAATTAAGAAGATTTTTAACTAATGCATTTTATTAAATATATTTTCTTCTTTTTAATATTAATAATTAGTATTTCTCTTCTCTTCGGTTTTTATTCTTCAAAAGAACATAATGGCGATGTTCTTTTTGTTGTCTTGCCCGGTGAGGGAGTAAAGAATATTGGATTAAAGCTATACCAAGAAGATCTAATCTGGCACCACTATTTTTTTAATATTTGTGCTTTTGTTTCGGGCAAGGGGAGTCAGCTTAAAGCTGGTCATTATCTTATTAAAGATCCAGTGACGGTTGTTGATATGGTTAATTTGCTTTATTCGGGCAATGTGGTTGATCAAAAGATTACTATTATTGAGGGTTGGAATAAAAATGATATTGCTGGATATTTATCTCAAACAATAGATAACTTTGATAAAGACAACTTTTTATCTTTAGTTAATAGTCAGAACCTAGAAGGTTATCTTTTTCCAGACACCTATAACATTCCTTATAGTTATTCTGAAAAAGAGATTATCAAGATAATGATTGATAACTTTAATAGCAAGATTACTGAAGAGATGAGAAGTGATATGGCGGATAAAAGTCTCTTTGAGATTATTACAATGGCGTCAATTATTGAGAAAGAAGTTAGAAGCTCCGAAGATATGGCATTAGTTTCGGGGATTTTATGGAAAAGAATTGAATATGGAACGCCACTTCAATCTTGTGCTACGATAGTATATATCACTGGCAAAAAGAGTGTTCAAGTTTCTACCGAAGAAACAAAGATAGAGTCTCCCTATAACACATATATTAATCGTGGCTTGCCAATTGGCCCAATATCTAATCCGGGGCTTAATAGTATCAAGGCGGCGATATATCCCAAAGATAGCGAATACTTCTTTTATCTTTCTAAGCCAGATGGCGAAACTGTTTTTAGTAAAACTTTTGACGAGCATATACAAGCTAAGAATAAATATTTAAAATGAAAAAAATACTATTTGTAATTGCCTATAACAATTTTAAAGACGAGGAGTATTTTATTCCCAAAGAAGTCTTTGAGAATAATGGTTTTAGTGTTGCTACAGCTAGTAATGCTAAAGGAATAGCGCTAGGTGTTAGTGGGGGAGAGGTAGAGATACACCAATTAATTAGCGAAGTTAATATGAATGATTTTGATGCTTTGGTTTTTGCTGGTGGATCTGGATGTTTGGGTAATCTAGATAATGATATTTCATATAATCTGATTAACAAGGCAAAGATAATAGGAGCAATATGCATATCTCCTATAATACTAGCCAAAGCGGGGATTTTGAAAAATAAGAGGGCAACTGTTTGGTCATCTAATATGGACAAAAGTCCAATTAAGACATTATCTGAAAACGGAGCAATATTTGAAGATAAGGATGTTGTGGTTGACGGTAATATTATTACTGCTAATGGGCCTGATGTAGCAGAAGAGTTTGGGGTAGAGGTTGTAAGTCTCTTGACTAAAAAGTAAAAAGTTGATATTGTTCAATTACCGCAGACAAGAGGTGTATAAATCCTCTCGAGGTATAATCTTAAAAGGTCGTCCTTTTGCCTGCGTGTATTTACGTAGTTTTTTATTACACAAAATATGCCTTTAACCAAAGAAAGAAAACAAGAGATAGTTAAAGATTTAGATGGTAAGATCAAGAAACAAAAAGCAATGGTTTTTGTAAACTTCAAAGGTCTTAAAATGGATGAAATATCCGAATTAAGAGGCGAGCTTAGAAAGAGCGATGCCGGGTTTACGGTTTTTAAGAAGACATTAATGAATGTTGCTTTTAAAAACAACGAAATTGATATTGATGCCAAGAGCCTTAAAGAAGAAGTTGGTGTTGTTTTTGGTTTTTCTGATCCAGTTTCTCCAGCTAAGATTGCATATAATTTCTCTAAAGAAAATCCAAACCTTAAAATAGTGAGTGGGTTTATGGATGGCAGTGCAATATCTGAAGAGCAAGTATTAGCATTAGCTAAGCTTCCTACAAGGGAAGAACTTTTGGCTCAATTGGTTGGAACAATCCAAGCTCCAATTTCTGGTTTTGCCACTGTATTGGAGGGAAATATTAAAGGTTTAATTTACACACTTAAACAAGTTAAATCCTAAGAAATAAGATTTGGCTTTTAAAAAAATGTCAGAAGAAATAAAGAAAGATGAGGAAGTTCAAGTTCCTGAGAAATTTGCTAAAATCGTAGACGAGATCGCTAATATGTCGGTTTTAGATCTTTCAGAGCTTGTAAAGGTTTTAGAGAAAAAGTTTGGAGTTTCTGCATCTATGCCTATGGCTGTTGCCGCCGCTCCTGTAGCTGGTGATGCTGGTGCAGGCGCCGAAGAAAAGAGCTCATTTAATGTTGAGCTTAGCGCTATCGGAGACAAAAAGATTGAGGTAATTAAAGTAGTAAGAGATGTTACCGGAAAAGGCCTTAAAGAAGCTAAAGATTTAGTTGACGAGGCAGCAGGTTCACCTCAAATTGTTTCTGAGGGACTCGGTAAAGAAGATGCCGAAGAAATGAAGAAGAAGTTTGAAGCAGCTGGTGCTACAATTACACTTAAATAGTTGTTTCGTAAACAGTATTTTCGTTTAAGATATATAGTTTGTTGTTAGATATTTGGATGTGTTTCAGGTTGTTAAATTTTTCGCTCCAAATTTGTTTAACTAATTTTCCGTCTTTATCTGCTACAATAATTCTATTATGTAGTGAATCTAAGGCAAAAATATAATCGGTTTGTGTAGAAGTTAAAATCTGAATAAAGTTTTTAGAGCTTGGGAATATGTTTAAATTAATATCTGCCCTATGTTCGCCAAGATAATATTTAGATATTTTATTCTCTTGATCTAAAATCCAAATATGACCATCGACTGACATTGAAATAATGTCGGTCGATTGTTTTAATGGAGATTTTAGCCAATTGGTATAATTATTTAAATCGTATTTTATTATCTCTTTATTGTTAGTGAAGTATATATTATTTAGATAGGGGGTTGGGTTATTGGGAGCTTCTATTTCAAGTTGTTTTAGTTCTGTGATTTTATCATCCTTTAGCTCTAATAATTTGTTTGGCTTAGAGAATAAAAGAATTCTGTTTTGAAACTCAAACACTAAATCTATTGGAAAACTAGATTCATATTTTTTACTAGATATTACTAAGTTGTTGTCATAGCCGTATTTGTTTAAAAGTATTTTAGATACATTTTCTTCAAAATCTTTTGATTTGCTAATATCATTAATTCTATATATCTTAGCCATAGAATCAATTATTTCTTGAATTTCTGTGGCAGTTTCGTCGTCCGCTTCATTATACAATTCAGCTAATAGAGGAAGAGATTCTTCTTTGGTTATATCAATTTGAGCTAGCTTTTCTTCTACGGTTAGCTCTTTAACTATTTCTTTTTCTTCTTTATCAAAAACAAAAGATCCTACTAATAGTATCAATCCTAGGGCAATTAGTGGCTTTAAGAGATTTTTAAGATCTTCGTTAATCCCAATTTTTGGAGTTTTCTTTGTTTTTTTATCAACAAATCTTTTAATGCTATAGTATAGTTCTTTGATTGAAAAATCTATTTCTATCTCTTCCATTAATGTATTTTTTTTCTTAGGGCTATCTTTACTATCTAGGAGGAAGAATGTGCCGGATGATTTACCTAAATCTTTCTTAATAGGTTCTATTATTTCGTCTACAATTTTTTGATCTAAGAAAGGTAGTTTAGTTATTTCTTCTAATACCTTCTTTTTTTCTATTATTTTGTTTAATTCTTCTGATATAACGCACAACCTGTCGCCATAGACCATTCTGCCAGAAATTATACTTCCAAAAAAGCTAGAGTCCTTTTTGTTTTTATTATTTAATTCTGAATAACTCTCATATTTTAAAAGATAAACTTTTGATTTACCCATTTTAGTTAAATGGATCTCTTCTTTGTATTGAGAAACTATTACTAGATTTAAATTACCCATCCAGCCAATATTGTCTCTAGCTATTTCAATTTTAAAGTAATCGTTTATTTTAACCAAACATTCTTGAAGTGCTTTTTCGTGACTCTCTGGTTCATTAAGAGCGTATTCATCTTTTATCATTCTAATAATATTGGCTAAGAATTTTTCATTTCCGGGAATGATTCTTTTTTGATCACCAATAATATATAGGTTGCGTTCGCTTGATTCAAACTCTTGAAAAAGGTTCTCAACCTTCTTGGTTTTTACTTTGGGATTAAATTGAAATTCAAATATTTGCATAATGAGGTATTATAGTACTTTTTAAAATATTGTGCAATCCTTCTTTTTATTATATAAGGATATCGAGGAGTCCATAGCTCAGGGGCAGAGCGTTCGGTTCACATCCGAAAGGTCGATGGTTCAAATCCATCTGGACTCACCCTTTACAAAAACGATCTTATATGGCATTCTATTGCCAGCACTTTTACAATTTGGTGCGGGGAATGTTTATGGACATTGTGATTATTACTGACGAAGCGGGAAACATTGTAAAAATGGTTTCCAATGAACCGATTGTTGGAAAACATCTTTCGGATATTATTCCGGAGGGCGATCTCGCGATGGCCTTAGAGGTTGTTGCAAGAGTTGTTCGCGCTCAACAATCAGAACTTGTTGAGTATGAGTTAAATGGAGAAATCTTTGATATAAGAGTTTTTCCATCGGAGTCGGAGGTGATCATCTCTGTTAAAGATATGACAGAGAAGAAGAGGCTTGGAAAGGTTCTTAGGTCTGCTAATGAAAAGTTGCAGATTCTATCCCAAATCACTCGCCATGATATTTTAAATTATATCATGGCAGCCAATGGGTATCTTCATTTTATAAGAGAAGATACCCTTGACGAGACTTCTTCAAGGTATCTTAAAGAAGTCTCTAGATCAATCTCTGGAATTCAGGAGATTGTTGAATTTACTCGGGCCTATGACGACTTAGGTAAGGACCTGTCATGGGTTTCTCTTGAGAGCACTATATTAAATCTTCGTGGAAATATACGATATGATTGTCGCAACATAGAAATATATGCCGACCCTATGATTAGTAAGGTTTTTTATAACTTACTGGATAACAGTAGAAGGCATGGCCTTGCTACTAAGGTCTGTATTAAATGCAAAGAGTCCGATCAAGGCCTTGTCATAACTTGGTTGGATGATGGATGCGGAGTTCCTGATATTGATAAAGAAAGGATATTTCATAAAGGTTTCGGCAAGAACACCGGGCTTGGCCTTTTCCTCTGCAAGGAGATTCTATCAATAACAGGGATCTCTATCAGAGAAGTAGGCGAGCATGGTAAAGGAGCAAAGTTTGAGATCTATGTTTCAAAAGATAAATACAAAATAAAGGAGGGTAATTTTTAAACCCTCTTGTTTTTTTATAATACAATTGATATTATTAAAGTATGAATATTAGTGATTACATAATTATAATTATTGTTGCCGTTGTTGTTATCTGGTTATTTTTGTATCAATTCCCTGGGTTATAAAAAGACCGCCTTTTGGCGGTCTTTTAATTATTCTTCAGTGATGTCTTCGAGGTCGTCTTCTATCTCTTCTATATCGTCAATATCATCATCTAGTAAATCATCGTCCATGTCATCTTCTACTAAATCTTCTTCTATTTCATCTAACTCGTCTTCGTCTTGTGCCACAAGTGGCATAATTGTTTTTTCAATAACCATATTTTTATTATTTTAAAAAAGGTAGTTTTCGACCTTTTATCTTTACAAGAGCCATTATAAGAAAGATGATTTTCTTGTCAATACCCTTAAAATAAGTATAATGATTTTAAGTATATGAAATCAAAAAGTATAATCATAAATTGGTTTGAATGGTATTTAGTTGATGCCCCTTTTTTCATAATTAAAACCTTTAAAGATATTCTTGTTTTCAACTTTAATTTCTTTTCTATTGGATTTCTTTTTAAAACAATGTTTTGCTATTGGCATAATTATAATTGGTTTCACGAAAGAAGCTCAGGTCCATTGAATTATATTAATATTTTATTCGGTAATTTTGTCTCTCGGGTTCTGGGTGGGTTTGTCAGGTTTTTAACAATTATTATTGGAGTGGTTTCTGGTTTTAGTTTGTTTCTCTTGGGTGGCTTAGTAATCGTGGCATGGATTCTAATTCCTTTTATTATGATATTATCTTTTATTTTAGGAATATGGCAATAAAAGAACAATTTAATTTGGTTAATTCTTCGATATACAGCGCGGTAAAAATGAATCGCTTTGTTGTCTTTAGAAAGGCACGATTATTAAAGACAATATCTTTACTTCTTTTCTTGATATTTCTTTTCTACTTTTTAATTGTTGATGATAATTTTGTTTCTTTAATATTTTTATCTTTCTCTTTGTTTTTGTTGTTTTTCCAAATTGAATATTTTTTTAATGTAAAATTAAAATATCCAAAAATAGTAGACAATGGTAATATTGCCGAGCTATTTAGCTTTGATGTTGCTAGATCATTTTCTACTAATACCTGCCAGTTTCTCTACAACTTACTAGAGGACAGTGATTTTGTTTTTGTCTTTTCAAGATTAGGTATTGATATTAGAGAGGTGCGAGCATTATTAAAGACAACCAAAGATAACGACGATATCTGGAAACTACTAGAGGGTTCTCTAAACGAATCTAAGAATAGAGGGGGAGTGAAAATTAAAAAAAATGATGTTTTGGTTTTTGCCTCAGAAAATCATTTTATACTTAAAGAAGTTTTTAAGAATTATGATATTGATTCCGAAGATGTGCGCAATGTTTTCAATTGGATATATAGGATGCGTAAGAGGGCTGAGAATCAAAGCAAGTTTTGGAAATGGGAAAACTTAGTCAAAAAAGGATCTTTAGCTAAGGATTGGGCATCAGGTTATACGATAATGCTTGATAAGTTTTCTATCAATTGGACCGATTATTTTAAAAGAAATGACTTTCCTGATATTATTGGTCACGCAAAACAAATAGAAGAAACTGAGAGAATTTTAGCCAAAGGAGGGATTAATAATGTTTTATTAGTTGGGGACGCCGGAGTGGGGAGGATTTGTATAATGCGTGCACTAGCAAAAAAGAGTTTTTATGCTGAGAGCTTAGTTGGCCTTAATCATAAAAGAGTGGTTGAGCTAGATTTACCATTTTTAATAGCTAAAGTAGAAAATGGTGAAGAATTAGAAAATGTCCTAGATCATATATTCCAAGAAGTCGTTAATTCTAATAACACAATATTGTTTATCAACGATATTCATAATTTTTTATCTGGAGAATCAAAGCCGGGTAAGGTTGATGTCTCTGGTGTATTAGCAAGTTATCTTCCCTTTGATAGTTTTCCTATTGTTGGTATTACTGACTACAAGGGGTATCGAACTATTAGTAATAATTCTTCGGTTGGATCGTATTTTGAAAAAGTAGATGTGCCCGAGTTATCTCAAAAAGATACAATAATGTTTTTACAAAGACAATCTATTAATATGGAGTTTAAGTATAAAAAGATTATATCTTATCAAGCCATTAAAGAGATTGTTATTTGTTCAGATAGATATATTCCCGAAGAGCCATTTCCTAAAAAAGCCCTAGATTTACTTGACGAGGCGATGATGTATATTAGTCAAATTAATGAAAAGACTCTTTTGCCTGAGCATATTCGGAAAATAGTTTCTCGTAAAATGAATATTCCAGTTGGGGCGATGGATACTCAAGAAAAGGATATTTTAGTTAATCTCGAATCGTTGATTCATCAAAGGCTCATCAATCAAGACAGTGCTGTTAAAGAAATATCTTCAGCTCTTAGAAGGTCTCGTTCTGATATTTCTTCACACGACAAACCAATCGGATCATTTCTTTTTATTGGCCCCACCGGAGTTGGTAAAACTCAAACCGCCAAAGCTTTAGCCGAGGTTTACTTTAAAGATGTGAGAAATATGATTCGTATTGATATGTCTGAATTTCAAACACTTAATGATATTGAGAGGTTGATAGGATCTACTAAAAGTGAGGGGTTGCTTACTAGCCAAGTTAAGCAAAAGCCATTTTCTTTAATATTATTAGACGAATTAGAAAAAGCACACAAGGATATTTTAAATTTGTTTTTGCAGGTATTAGACGAGGGTAGTATTACTGATGGTATGGGGCAAAGAGTTGATTTTAAAAATTGCATTATCATTGCAACCAGTAATGCTGGAAGTAATTTAATACTAGAGCGCGCGAAAGATAATGTTAGTTCCGAGTCTTTAAAGTTAGAGCTTTTAAATTATTTCTTTAAAGAATCAATATTTAAGCCCGAATTTATCAATCGTTTTAGTTCAGTTGTTCTTTTTGAGCCATTAAGCAAAGAGCATCTTTTAGATATTACTCAGTTAATACTTGAAAGAATTAAAAAGAATTTATCAGACAAGGGAATTGATTTCAAAATTACCAACGAATTAAAACAAGAAATTGTTAATATTGGCTATAATCCTTCTTTTGGAGCGAGAGAAATTAATAGGGTTGTTCAAGATAAGGTAGAAAACGCTCTAGCGGATGGCCTAATATCGGGCAAAATTAAAAAGGGTAGTGTCGTTAGAATAGAGGGGTCAAGTTTTGATTTAGTGTTGACAAATTAATTATGGGTGATATAATATTGGTATGGTTAAGATAAAATATATTTTATTTCCTTGCAAGGAAAATGATTATAGGCCGTTAATAATAAGCGGTTCTTTTTTCTCTTATCTTTTGTTTTTTCTTGTTGCAATTAATTTTATTGGAGTGTTTTTGTTTATGACAGCTCCTAAGTTTTCTTTTTTTGCTGATGTTAGTAGGGGAGTATTGGTTCAGCTAACTAATCAAGAAAGAGTTGATCATGGATTACCGCCTTTAATAGAAAGCGAGAAATTAAATCAAGTAGCTTACTTAAAAGCACAAGATATGATTAATAATGAGTATTTTTCGCACTGGAGTCCTAGTGGTGTTTCGCCATGGCATTGGTTTAGAGTATCGGGATATAATTATTCTTGTGCTGGAGAAAATTTAGCAGCTGGGTTCTTGGACTCTTCTGATGTTCATCGTTCTTGGGTTTTGTCTCCAAGTCACCGAGAGAATATCTTGT
Organism: Minisyncoccota bacterium; assembly: GCA_028701035.1. GTDB lineage: Bacteria > Patescibacteriota > Minisyncoccia > Minisyncoccales > CSSED10-335 > MWBX01. The sequence continues at coordinate 4,749 of JAQVRO010000001.1, read as the reverse complement.
CTAATAACTATACCGAGATTGGAATTGCTGTTGTTTCGGGTAACTTTTATGGTGCAGAAACATATTTTGCAGTTCAAGCTTTTGGTGCTCCAGCTAGTGATCCTATAGTCGAGGTGGCGGAGATGCAAGAAGTCGTTTTAGTTGAAGAACCAAAGACTTACCCTTTTGTATTAGGTGATTACGATAACGGAGTATATATATCTAGTGAAGATTTAAATATTATTGAAGTTGAGCCAACCTTAGCTGGGGCTTTGATGACGAGCTATAGTGAGATGGCTCATCAGGCAAGTCTTTTTTCAGTATTATTTGTTGGTTTCATTATCACCACTAATATATTTGTAAGGTTTGATACTCAAAACAAAGATTTGATATTCAAAGGATTTAAGTTTTTTGTTTTATTCACCATTATTCACTATTTTAATTATTCAGTAATACTTAATAATGTAATTGAGTCGCCTTGGATTGGTTGATTATGAAAATATTTAATTCAAGAAGTAGCACCTTAGCAAAGATATTTCTTTTGCTATTCGCTACCAATATTATTATCCTTAACTGGGAAGATATCTCTTGGTTTTTTAATCGTAACTATGCGATTAAGGGGATAGAGAGTATTGTTAGAGAAAAAGAAGAGATAATATATTATGATAAAGAAAATGGTATTGAGATTAATGCTATTGAGATTATAGCGCCATTAATTATACCGGATAATGATTCAGATGGTGCGATATATGATGCACTAAAGAGGGGAGTATCTCATTTCCCTGGATCATCTTTGCCTGGTGAAGGTGGGCAAGTAATTATTCTAGGACACTCAGCTCCACCAGGATGGCCAAACATTGATTATGATTGGGTTTTTAGTAAAGCCGAGACTCTTAAGCCAGGAGATGAGATTAAAATATATTTTGATAGCCGACTATATACTTACGAGATTACCGATAGTGTAATTTTAGAAGTAGGGCAAGATGTTCCTAAGTATGATTCTGGAGAAGAAGAGATTATTCTTTTAAGTTGTTGGCCCCCAGGAAAGAATATTAAAAGACTTGGTGTTCGTGGGGTTTTGAAGTGAAACCCTTTACATTTGATCTAATAAAAGTATAAAGGGAGTTATGAAGTTGGAATGGTATGACTACTTGGCCATTATCATCATGGTAGTGGCAACAGTTTGTTGCTACTATATACAAATAGTAGCATGAACAAAAAGGGGAGAATGCAATGCATCTCCCCATTAACTTTATATTTTTCTTTTTTATCCAACATTACTTATTTTATTGCAAGGGGCTTGACAAAAAAATATAGTTTGGTATAGTGGGGACAATCTCAGCTCGCGAAGGACTTGTTCTTTAAAAAGCGAGCTGAGGAGGACAGATTATTATGGAAGCGGAGTCATCCGCTCCTTCAGCGCCCCCAAAGGGGTTCCTGGAGGAGCACTGGAAGATTCTTCTGATTGCCGCCGCAGTGGTGGTAATTGGTGGAATCATCCTTCTCGGCACCTTTGGTGGTGCCGGAGGAGAAGAGCGTGTTGTCGATGTCCGGGAAGAATTCCCGGTAATCGTCGAATCGCAACCCCCAAGGAGTTGGGGTGAGACACTCACTCTCGCAGAGGGAGAGGAGACCTTTGAGGTCTTCCTGATGGAGGCATTTTGCCTTGAGAGGGAAGACATCACTGAGGTTCTGGTTCCGCTGGAGAAAGCGGGCAAAAACCCAACCTGGGTGTACCCACAAGGTCAAGCCCAAGTGGGAGGAGAGGTCGTCGGCGTCATCACGCCACGGCCAACCAGCTGGGTAAAGATCCAGCAGGTTTCGGAGACCGACAAGGTCTTCGCCACCTATTGGACCTGGCTTACAGGTGTAAGTCAGGAGGAGGTTGCCTCCTACATCCTGCTAGAACAGCAGGGTTGGGAGGTAAGCTGGACATTCCCTGAAGGGAAAGTCCAACTAGTTCCTCGCAACAGGGGAACTTACCTCCTGGGCACACAGGTTTCAGCGCCAGTGTGCACTCAGCCGCCGGCCACCCAGCAGCAAACCCAGCCACCGGTAACCCAGCCGGCTCAACCAGGGATAACCGATATTCAATCGGTATCACCCGGTGAGGCCCGAGTCTGGGCTATGCCTCCGTTTAAGGTCCATTGGGAGGACCAGAGCGGATCTTCCTGGGGTGACTTCTTCGAAGTCACATCAGGTGGTGTGGTTTCCGGGGAGACCGTTATGGTGTTCCCCGGATCTGGCACAGGTTCAGTTAGACCCGTGCTGGTGACGCCCAGTCAAACCGTTTACGGTGAATGGGTCTGAAAAGCTCTTTGAACAAGGGAATCAGTATGGTTAAACCTGATTCCCGTATTTTTAAAGATTTTAATTATTAATTGAAGTTTTTAAAGATAAATAAATGATGAATTTAATTAAAAATAAATTGGTTTTTTTAAGCGCAACAATGTTTTTCTTTCTTGCGTTTTTTGCACTTGCTAATGTTGTCTATGCTACTAGTGGCAGTATTACTTGTGGCCCTAAGACTAATGACTCTATTCAAATTAATTACCAATACTTTGATGTATCTGACAATGTCGAGCTTTTTAGAGGTAATGATAAGATAGCTGATCTTGGGCAGGGAACTAATAGCGGTAGCTATGTTGATAAAGGATTAAATGCAAACTTTGTATATATTTATAATCTAGCAGTAGGTGGCCTTACAATAGATACAATCAAATGTACTGCTAGTGCAACTGGTGGTGATACTTGCAATTCTCCTGTTGCTACTACATATGGTGCTGATTCTATTACATCTAAATCAGCGCTATTAAATGGTGATATTGAGACTTATGGTGAGTATACTCAGTTTTGGTTTGAATACGGCACATCAGAACAATATCTTAATAATTCTACTAAAAAAGAAAAAGTTTATTCCGGAACAAGTATTAGTCAAAGTATTAGTTTCTTATCCAAGGATACAATATATTACTTTAGAGCCGTAGCTCAAGGCAATTGTGGCACAAGTTATGGTCAAATATTTAGCTTTAATACTAATAGATACGATGATGTTCGTGGAACTCTCAAGTGTAAAGACTTTACTAGCGATAGTATAAGAGTTGATTATGATTTTAGTGAGGGAAACAATGTTTCATTATTTAGAGGAAATAATTTGATCAAGAACTGGGAAGCTTCTAGTGAATCTGGTGTTTTTGAGGACACTAATTTAAGCAGTGGCAGTCATAAATATTATCTTAGAAATGGAGTCCATAGTGGATCGCCGTTAATAGCTTCGGTAACTTGTAGCACGAGATATAGTAGTGTTGCAGATGATTCTCTTACAGTTAGAACATGGGTAAGAAGCGTAGATAAGAACACTGAGTGGCTAGATTCTATAACTGTAGCTCCAGGAGAACTAATAGCTTTCTACATTCGTGTTAAATCAGATGGATATATGAGTAATGTAATTGTAAGGGATATTCTACCCAGCGGTCTTGTATATGCTGGAGGATTGGTTATTGACGATGTAGTTACTACTGGAGACATAACACAAGGAATTAATATCGGCAATGTTTCTAACGGACAAAGTAGGGTAGTAGTGTTTAATGCTCGAGTAGCAGGAGAACAAAGCTTTGGTATTGGATCAACTAACATAATTAGCACAGCGTTTGCCTCTGGTGGATCTAAATCAGTAAACAATACTGCTAAGGTATTTGTAACAAGAGGTGTCGTTGCTGGAGTGGCAACACACATTGCAACTGGTCTAACTGACAACAAACTCATTGATTTTGTAATTCTACCACTACTTGCAACCCTCTTAATCTTTACACTATTTAGAAAGCACATATCTATTCTAGTAGAATGGTTAGAAAGAAAAAGAGAAGAAGTTCTTGATTCTAGAGCTAGAAGAAAGCTAGAGAGAATAAGAAAAGATCTAATTTAACAATATGGAGAAGTTAAATTACAATAGAATACTGTTTTTATTATCAATAATGGTTTTTTCTTTTGCTTTTTTTGCTAATGGAACTCAAGCGTACGCTGCTAGTGGATCAATTAGTTGTAGCTCTGTTACTAGCAATTCAGTAAAATTAAAATATGATTATGCTAGCCCGGATTCTCAAGTTGAGATTCGTAGGGGTGGTGCTTTAGTAGCGATTCTTGCAAGTGGCACTAGAAGTGGCTACTATACTAATACAGGATTAAGTCCCAATACTAAATATACATATTATCTAAGAACTACTTCTGGTCAAACTCTAGACACTGCCACTTGTTCTACAAGTGGGGGAACTTCACCAATACCCACTAATCCTAGTGGATCAATTAGCTGTGGTTCAACTTCTAACTCCTCAATTCAGCTAAACTACAATTATTCTAACACAACATCAAATGTTGAAATCTGGAATGGTCAATCACGCATTGCAACACTACTTAGTGGTACCAGATCAGGATCTTACACCAACACTGGTTTAAGTCAAAACACAACTTACACATACTACTTAAGACACTCTGGTCAAACACTAGATACAGCCACTTGTTCCACAAGTGGGGGAACTTCACCAATACCCACTAATCCTAGTGGATCAATCAGCTGTGGTTCAACTTCTAACTCCTCAATTCAGCTAAACTACAATTATTCTAACACAACATCTAATGTTGAAATTTGGAATGGTCAATCACGTATTGCAACACTACTTAGTGGAACCAGATCCGGTTCTTATACCAACACTGGTTTATCTAACAACACAACCTATACTTACTACTTAAGACACTCTGGTCAAACACTAGACA
>JAQVRO010000007.1 GCA_028701035.1 Minisyncoccota bacterium | reverse complement strand
CTATTTCAGAAACCACCCTAATAGTGTAAGGGAACGATTCGGGAATAACAGGAACAAGAGCTTTTTCGGCCAAAGCGCCATGGCCAATGTCTCTTCTGCTAGGACCTCTCAGGGGCCTAACCTCTCCCACAGAATATGGAGGAAAGTTATAGTGATGGATAAATTTCTTTTCTGTTTCAATGCCCATTTCTTCAGAGGTTAGACTGTCTCCGGGAGCACCGAGAGTTAAGATTGAAAAAGCACGAGTAGCACCTCTACTAAAAATAGCAGAGCCATGAACTCTAGGCAAAAGACCAACCTCAGCACTTAACTCTCTCAAATCGTCAACACCTCGACCGTCCATTCTTTTTTGATGTAGAAGAATATCATCTTTTATTTTATTAAAAATCATTTCTTCTAATATGTTAAGCGCCTGCTTCTTTTTTGCTAAATCTTCGGGATACTTCTCATCACAAAAAGCAATTAAGTCCTTCTTTGTCTGGTCTAAATCTTCACCCAAAACAACCGATAATTCAATCTCTGATTTTAATTCTTCTGGAATGATATCTTGCTCAAAAACAATTTTCTTTTTGCCAATCTCTTTAGCGATATTTTCCTGAAATTCACACAATTCTTTAATTATACCTTGAGCTATGCGAAAAGACTCAGCGATATCATCGTTGCTGGCCTCTTTAAACTCACCCTCAATCATATTAATTAAGATATTGCCAGATTTATCTTTTAATCCACTATAAACAACTTCCATTTGAGCCAAATCTCTTTCGCTACAACTAGGATTGATGATAAATTGTCCGTCTTTTTTGATAATTCTAACTGCGCTTACCGGCCCATTAAAAGGAATATCAGAAATCATTAAAGAAATTGATGTAGCTAAAAGTGCCATAATAGCAGTATCACCTTCTTTGTCCCAAGACAAACAACTGCTTACAATTTGAACATCAACACCCTCTAATCCATTAGGGAAAACTGGCCTTATTGCTCGATCTATTAAACGCGAATTAGTAATTGCGGCATCGGTTGGCTTTGCTTCTCTGCGAGTATATCTAGAACCACCAATTTTACCAGAAGCATAGAACTTCTCTTCGTAATCCACCACCAAGGGGAAGAAGTCCATCCCTTCTCTTTTGTTTTTAGACATGGTGGCTATTGATAAAACGACTGTATCGTCAGAGCAAACAAAAAAACTACCATTGGCCTGCTCTGCGAAATTATCGAGGCGAAAAGTAGTTTCCTTACCACCAATTAATATTTTGTATTCTTTCATTTTTTAAGTAGAAATTTTTTAGAATTTTTGCCTAAGTCAGTAAACTCATCGGCGACCTCAACAAGCGAATGAGAAGATGATTTACCAAAAGCAATTACTTCGACTCTTTTACCTTGATTTTTAAGATACTCTACCAATGGAACAAAATCACCATCGCCCGAAACAATAACTAAAGAATCTACACTATTAGATATTCTAATAGCATCTATGGCTAAGCCAATATCCCAATCTCCTTTTTTGGCCCCACCATAGAATTCTTGCAGATCTTTTACTCTTGTTTCGATCCCTAATTTTGTTAATGCATCAAAGAAGAGTTTTTCTTCACCAGTCTTAGTCCTTACAACATAAGCGAAAGCTCTGATAAGGTTACGATTAGCCACAGCCAACTCTAGTATCTTTCCAAAATTTACTTTGGCGTTGTGAAGGTTTTTAGCAGAATGATAAAGATTTTGTACGTCTATAAAAATCCCAACCCTCTGCCCAAAATGCTTGGTTATCATTTATTTCTTCTTAAGACCTACCTTTTTGAGAACGCTGTCATATCTCTTGTCATCTTCTTTCTTTAACAATCCAAGTAATTTCTTTCTCTTAACTACCATCTTCAAAAGACCCCTTCTAGAATGAAGATCTTTGGCGTTCTTTTTTAAATGAAGAAGTAGTCTTTTAATTTCCTCACTTAATATTGCAATCTGAACCTCAGGAGAACCAGTGTCTTGGTCATGCAATTTATAGTCTTTTATTAATTTTTGCTTTTCTTCTGTTGTTAACATATTTTTATTATTTTTTTTAATTTTGTGCCCCGTGAGGGATTCGAACCCCCGACCTTACGGTTAAGAGCCGCCTGCTCTACCAGCTGAGCTAACGGGGCGTTATTCTTCGGATTCTTCTTCAGAACAAATTTCCCACCAATCTTTTGTATAACTTTCGTCAGCCCCGAAGATGGAATATATTTGAACTGTTATGGCCCAAGCTAAAGAAATCAACGCGATGCCAATAACTGTAGAAATCATAATACTCTTTGATTTGTCTAGCTTAGACGGATCTCCCATTGCTGTAAAAAACATTATCCCTGAGATAACAAACATTATCAAAGCGAAGGGCGGAACAATATTTAGAACAATAAAATCAAAAGCTCTTCCTAGCATTTCGAATATATGGCAAGCATTGCACTCTAGCCCTGTACAAGGAACGAGAGGCTCGGTGCTACTCGCCAAAACAAAAAAAGGAATAGCAAAAAGTATTATAAATAACAAAGTCCAAACTTTTAAAGGCATTCTTTTCATCTTCTTTTTCTAATATACATTATTCTGAGATTTTTTCAATAACAAGAGGAAAAGATATGATAAAATGGGTTCCCACTCCTTTTATAGATTCTACCGATATCTCTCCTTTCATTTCTTTAATAAAACGAGCTGTAATCCACAAACCAAGACCAGTTCCAATAATATCCTCGGTGTCCTTAGACTTTATTCGATAAAACTTCTGAAACAAACCCCGTTGATCCTCAGCACTCATACCAATACCAGTATCACTAACCCTAATCCTCAAAGAACCATCTTTAATATATGTAGCAACCTTAACCTCGCCCTCTTTGGTATACTTAACTGCGTTTCCAATAATATTGATTAAGACTTGTTTAAACTTAGACTTGTCTACATCAATAGTTCCTGTTTCTTGAATATCGTTAATTAATTTCAATCCTTTCTCGTTAGCAGTATACTCAAAGGAATCAATTGTCTCTTTAATTTCTTGACTTGGATCAAACTTTTCAAAAACAAAATCCATTTTACCCTGCTCCAACTTTGGCACACACAAAATATCATCTATTAAAAGAGATAACCTTTTAGAGTGCAAATCTATTACATCGATAACTCTTTTGTCATCCTCTTTGATGTTCGTAGAAGACTTGAGTAAATCGGCATAGCCACGGATTACAGTTAATGGAGTTCTCAACTCATGAGTAGCAATTGAAAGAAAATCGTCTTTAATCTTAGTAACTTCTTCCATTCGACGATATAATACCATGTAATCAATAATCTTGGCATTTCTAAAGAACAAGAACATTATTAACAACAAAACAATAATTAATGTAACAACTCCCGAAAACATATTCTCGGACAACTGTTTATCGGCCTGAGATAGCGTTTGCTTAGTATATACAGCTCCCACTATATTACCGGCATCATCAGAAATTGATTGAACTGTTTCAAAAAAACGCTCATTGTTTTCTTGTATTTCTTTAGTTATCGGATGATTTTGTTGAGCTTGAGCTAAGTTATACAAAAAGTTAATCCTATCATCGTCATCGATGGTATTAATTTCTTCTTCATCTAAAGAGGCGACTATCAACCTCTCACTACCATTAAAAAGAATAACCCTAAAGTTAGATATGGTTTTATTTTTATCGCTTATCTCTTTTATTTTATAAGATAAGAACTCAGGATTATCTAAATAATCAGGGGCAAATTCACCAAAAACGTCAAGTATTGAGCCAGCTCGAGCATTAATTAGCTTTTCTTGAGCATCCTTGGCAATAACAAGAAAATTGTTAGATGTAAAAAGAAAGGCGAAAAATATTATTACTGCGGTAAACAGAGTATAGGCTAATTGAGGATTCTCTCTTATCTTAATAATTCCTACCTTGAAACTTGAAACGATATATTTAATCATTCTTGAAAGTATTGTTTTTTACTAACCGACATGCCAGTTAAAATGATAGTAACTATTAAGATAAAGAGGAATACAAGAGATATTGCGGTAACATTCTTTCGATCAAAAAATTCAATAGACTGGGCGCCAACCATAGATATTGGCATAAAGTCTAGTTGAACTGCAGCTGCCTCTTTGACAAAAGGAACAGCGTCACTTCGAGCAATAATATTACCAGTCCTATCTACAGAAGCGACATACATTTCGTGACTACCGTCCTCAAGCTCTACTTCTAAAACATACCTCCACTCACCGCTATTATCAGTTTCGGTATGAACCATAATGGGAGTGCTGTATAAGAAAAGGAATATTAAACTACTAGGAGGGCCAAATCCACTAATAGCTAGCTTACCAATATCTTCGACACCATCTTCACGATATCTTTTTTCTTGAACCACTAATTCTTGAATATTAAATATGTCTTTTAAGATTGGGCCTTCTGATCGTGGATCTTGGATTCGCTCTATCATCTCAATCTCTTCTTTGGTAATAGAGGACTCTCTAATCATATCATAAATCTGCTCTCTTGCCATAGTCAAAGATTCTTTCATTTCTGGAGATTCGTAATAATCGGCAACCGCCTGATTATATGAATCGTAAAAATTAATATATTTTTCCATTGCTGTTTCGTCACGAAGATCACCCTGATAAAGCTCAGTGGCTAAAGACAAAACGCGATCCATAACTTCGCGCTCTTTTTCAAAGCCAAACATAGCATCTATCATTGACTGCTGACCCGAAACTATCTGCATTATTTCATTATTGATATTCTCCACTTTATCCATACTCGGTTTATTAGCTTCATCCTTTACTAAAAGAATATTTTTTTGCTGGTTTACTAAAAGATCGTTTACTTCCTTGCCTACCTGCTCTATAATATCAAATGCTTCTTTTCTTTTTTGATCATCGGAATCATTTACCGAATTAATTGCTTCTTTTTGTTTACTCATAGCATCAATAGTTTTATCAATGCCATCATCAACTACGGCAACTTTTTCTTTGGGCTCAACGGAAGCAACTAATTCTTTCTGTTCTTGTGCCTTTTCCAACACTTCTTCTGTTTTTTGTTTTACTTCTTGAGCTTTTTCTTCTATTCTCGCCTGAACACTAGTAGCATTGGCAACTTGCCCCTGAGCTTGTTCTTGAACACTAGTGGCATTGGCAACTTGCTCTTCTGCTTTTTCTTGAACACTAGTAGTGTTAGCAACCTGTCCTTTAACTTGTTCTTGAACACTAGTGGCATTAGCGACTTGCCCTTGAGCTTGTTCTTGAGAACTAGTAGCGCTAGCAACTTGCCCTTGAATTTTTTCACGATCTAACTGAATTTTTTCAAAATCAAAAACATTACTAACACTACCCAAAAAAACCTTGCTGTCGTTTTGAATAAAAATGAAAACTGCCAAAAAAGCAGCCAAAATAACTCCGAGAGAAATATATATTTTTTTAGAGTTTATCATATTTTTATGTGCCCCCCAGAGGACTCGAACCCCTAACTTCAGGTCCGAAGCCTGACGTGATGTCCATTTCACTAAGGGGGCAATTAATAATCAATTCTAATACATATTATTGAAAATGGCAAGCTTTTGTTATACAGTAACAATATGAACATACCAAAAGAAATATTAGAGGTTATTAAAATTATTAATGATTCAGGATTTGAAGCCTATATTGTCGGTGGTTGTGTCCGAGATTCGTTAATGAAAAAGGATCCCGAAGATTGGGACTTAGCCACCAATGCCACCCCAGAAGAAATACAAGAAATTTTCAAAAAAGAAGGGTTTAATTGTTTTTACGAAAACAACTTTGGAACGGTGGGAGTATTACTCCCAGAAAAAGAAAGACCATACAGTGAGGTCGTAGAGATTACTACCTACAGAACTGAGGGTACATACAAAGACAAAAGAAGGCCCGATAATGTTAAATGGGCTAAAACAATAGAAGAAGATCTTTCTCGAAGAGATTTCACTGTTAACGCTATTGCTGTAGATGGAAAAAATGCCTTTATCGACCCTTTTAATGGGAAAAAAGATTTAGAAAAAAAGATAATTAGAGCTGTTGGCAATCCCGACCAAAGATTTGAAGAAGACGCCCTCCGAATATTTAGAGCAGTAAGATTTGCAGGAACCCTTAATTTTGAAATAGAAAAAGAAACACTTAAATCTATAAAAAAGAATAGTGCTTGGATTTTAGACATATCTAGCGAAAGAATACGAGATGAGCTTGTTAAAATGATAATGAGTAAAAATGCCTATGAAGGAATTAATCTTTTACAATCTACGGGCCTATTAAAATATATTTTGCCAGAAATTGTTGAAGGCTATGGCGTAGGACAAAACAAGCACCATATTTATGACTGCTATGAGCATAATCTTTTGGCTCTCAAATATGCTGCCAAGAAAAACTTCAATTTCCATGTAAGGATGTCGGCTCTTCTCCACGATGTTGCTAAACCCACATGTAAGCGAGGCGAAGGACCCGACGCAACATTCTACAATCATGAAATAGTGGGGGCAAAGATGACTAAAAAAATATTAGAAAGATTAAAGTTTTCTAAGAAAGATATAGACAAGATTACTTTGTTAGTGAGGTATCATCTCTTCTACTATAATGTTGGCGAAGTATCAGAAAGCTCAATTAGAAGGCTTGTCCGCCAAGTTGGCATAGAGAATATGGACGATTTACTTAATTTAAGAATGTGCGATCGTATTGGATCCGGAGTCCCCAAAGCTGAGCCCTACAAACTCAGACACTTAAAATACATCATTGAAAAAACATCCAAGGACCCAATATCTGTCAAAAAGCTGAATGTAAAGGGTGCTGATGTTATTGATATTTTAAAGATAAGCCCTGGACCAAAAGTTGGCTGGATTCTAAACATATTATTAAGTCAAATTCTTCAAGATCCCGAAAAGAATAATGCTGATTATTTAGTAAACGAAATAAAAGAGCTTTCAAAATTATCCGATAAAGATCTCCAAGAAATGGATAAAAACTCTAAAGATGATGTCCAAAGAGTTGAGACTAAAAAAGACGAGATGACTAAAAAGAAGTATTGGATTACATAATTATGGAATACACTGACCAGATATATGGAGAAATTGATATAGTAGATCCTTTCTGCATAGATAACAATCAAATTAAAAGATTCTCGGATATCAATACAAATTGGAAGGAATTATTAATTAAAGAATTGGAGCCCAAAGAATACTTTTTAAAGTTTGGAGAATAACATGTCCTTAATCTTACAAGACAAAGAAACCATCGCAAATCTGATATCTTCTTTTAAAATAGGAGTTATCCCAACTGATACCATTTATGGTATTGTTGGCTTAGCTAAAAGCAAAAAGTCCGTAAATAAAATATTCAAAGTAAAGGGACGAAGCAGTCATAAACCACTAATTGTCTTAATATCTAAAATACAAGATTTAGAAGACTTTAAAATTAACCTATCAAAAAAAGAAGAAAAATTACTAAAAACAGGAGAGTATAGTATTATTCTCCCCTGTCCATTAAAAAAATATGATCATATTCACCGAGGATTTAATACGATTGCTTTTCGTTTGCCGAAGAATAAAAAGATAAAAGAAATTATTAATCTCTCGGGGCCAATAGTTGCCACAAGTGCCAACAAAGAAGGAGAGCCACCAATTAAATCAATAGAAGAGGGCATAAAAATATTTAAAAACGAAGTTGATTTTTACCTAAAAGGAAAAACAAAATCAAATAGACCATCTAAATTAATTAAAGTTGAAAATGGCAAAATTAAGAGATTGAGATAATTACAGTTGAAAATATATTAAATTTAGTATATTATGCAGAAAGTATGGAGGGGTGCGGCGAATGGTAAGCCAGCAGTTTGCTAAACTGTAACCGTGTAAAAAGCGGTTTGTGGGTTCGACTCCCACCTCCTCCGCCGAGTAAGGTGGGGTGACTGAGCGGTTGAAGGTGGCAGTCTTGAAAACTGTTGTGTCAGAAATGGCACCGTGGGTTCGAATCCCACCCCCACCGCCAATTAAAATGAATATTATAGAGAAAATAGAGAGGGCTGGCCTAGTGGGTCGTGGAGGAGCCGAGTATCCTACTGCCAAAAAGTGGCAAGATGTTCGTTTGGCCCCCGGGGATCAAAAATATGTTATTTGCAATGCAAGCGAAGGAGAAATTGGACTATTCAAAGACATTTTTATTCTTGAAAATTATACAGAACAAGTAGTCCGAGGAATGATCCTCGCCCTAGAGTATCTTGAAACTAAAGATGCTTTTTTTAATATAAATGAAAAATATTATCATCAAATAGAATCCAAGATCCTTAAAATCATAGATAAATATAATCAGCAGGGATACAATATTCAATTTTTTATCGAAGAGCCAAGCTATATCGGTGGCGAAGAAACAGCCCTACTAAATGCAATTGAGGGCAAGAGAACAGAGCCACGATTAAAGCCCCCCTATCCTTCTATTGAAGGACTCTATGGTAAGCCAACACTTATTAACAATGTTGAAACATTTTACAATGTTGCTTGTGTAGACGACAACACCTTTTCTGCTACAAGATTCTTTTCTATTTCTGGAAAGATTAAAAACCCTGGGGTCTACCAATTACCCGATGACATTACGATAGAAAAATTATTAAAAGAAACTAACAATCTCCCCGATTTCGATTTCTTTGTTCAGATAGGAGGAAGCGCTTCAGGATTAGTTTTAAATAAAGAACAAATCAAAGAACAGAAAATGATTGGTGCTGGTGGACTAGAGGTTTATGACAAGACAACTCCCCCAAAAGATGTTGTCTTGCGCTGGCTAAAGTTTTACCAAAAAGAAAGCTGTGGCAAGTGCACACCATGTCGTGTTGGTACTTATCAGTTATATAATTTAGTAAAAAACAATTCCGAAATACCCTGGAGTGAAGTTTTTGAAATTCTAGAAACACTAAAAGAAACATCATTTTGTGCCCTAGGAAAATCAGTAGAAGTTCCAATCACCTCTTATTACAAAAACGTGCTATGAAAATTTGGATAAACAATAAAGAATATGAGGCTGAACCTGGCGAGAGCGTTCTCGAGGTAGCAATTAGAAATAAAATAAATATTCCTCATTTTTGCTATCACGAAGATTTACCAGTAGGGGCAAGTTGCCGAACATGTCTCGTTGAAATTAAAGACACAGGCAAAATCGTTACTTCGTGTACCCTAAAAGCTGAAAATGGCCTTAAAGTAAGTAGCGAAACCGAAAAAGTAAAAAGGCTTCGCTTAAAGAACATAGAGTTATTGCTCGCCAACCATTACAAGAATTGCCCAAAGTGCCAACAAGGACTTTTTTGCCCAGTTGCTAAAGAGGCTAAAGAGTATAGCGCCTCTATGACAAAATATGATAATCCAGAAAAGAAGAGTGAGGTTCACAACATTGGTGGAGCGATTGAGTTTGATCCTCGGCTATGCATCGCCTGTAATAAATGCGTTGCGGTTTGTAAAAAATTAGGTATTGGCATCTTAGAAATGAAGGGTAAAAACATTGATAATCACGCCACAATTAATCAAGATCGGAATATCGACTGCATCTATTGTGGTCAATGCACAGTTCATTGCCCAGTAGGCGCTATCCGTGAAAAAAGCGAGATAGAAAGTGTAGAGCGTGCTTTAAATGATGATAATAAAATAGTTATTGCTCAAATGGCCCCATCTGTTAGGGCTAGTATTGGCGAAGAATTTGGATTACCAGTGGGAACAGATCTTACTGGCCAAATATATACTGCATTTAGAAAATTAGGTTTTGACAAAGTCTTTGATGTAAATATGGGAGCCGATATCACAACAATAATTGAAGCAGAAGAATTAATAGAAAGGATACACAATAACAAGAACTTACCCATGTTTACTTCGTGCTGTCCTGCCTGGGTCAAGTTTGTAGAATTCTATCATCCAGAAATAATAGACAACTTAACAACTGCTCGCTCTCCACAAATCCATGCGGGGGCAGCATACAAAACATGGTGGGCCAAAAAAGAAGGAATTGATCCTAAGAATATTGTTGTTGTTTCTTTTATGCCTTGCACATCAAAAAAATATGAAGCTCATAGTGAAAAGTTTAAAGTAGATGGACTTTCCCCAGTTGACTATGTCTTAACCACACGCGAATTCGCAACACTACTTAGAAAACAATCTATTAATATTTCCAATCTTGAGTCAAGTGAAGTTGATACTCCAGGAACCTTCTCGGGAGCTGGAGTAATCTTTGGTGCCTCGGGCGGAGTAATGGAGTCAGCCCTAAGAACAGCGTATAATAAGATGACTGGTAAAGATCTGAATAAATTAGAATTTGAAGAAATCCGTGGTATAGAGGGGATCAAAAAAGCTAGTATTAAAATTGGTGAAAAAACTCTTAATGTAGCCGTTGTCTCTACCATGAAAAATGCTAAGAAGATAATTAAAGAAATGAACAAATATGATTACATTGAAGTTATGGCATGTCCTGGTGGATGTATTGGTGGTGGTGGTCAACCAATTCCAACAACCCTAAGAATTACCAAGAAAAGAGCTAAGGCTTTGTATAGCATCGACTCCAAAATGAAAATGAGAAAAGCTCATGAGAACCCAATAGTCAAAGACTTCTTTGATAATTTACCCGATTCTGATAGAGAAAAAATATTATACACAACATATTCTCGTAAGAATAAATTTGAATAATATAAATAATATAATATAATAAAGATGTCGAAATTATTAATTAAATAAAAATTATGGAAAGAGAACCAATTATAGATAGTCGTATAGATCGTAAGTCGCCTGAGATTATAAAGTCACTTAGCGAGGCCCCAATTTATAAAAAACAAGGCTTTGTTGAAGCTCGAAAAGCTGAGATTGGTGAAGAAATTTTTACCATCTTAGAAGATGGAACCAAAGAAACGGTCAACAAAGCCAATGATGGCGATTGGATTGTTACCAATCCAGCCGGAGAACAATACATAGTCTCTGGTCCAAAATTTAAGGAGCGTTATTCGGCAACAGAAGAAGATAATAAATATGAGGCTAAAGGATATGTTAGAGCAATAAACAATCCTTTCAATAAGCCAATTGAAATTATGGCATCGTGGGGAGAGGCTCAAGTCGGAGACGAAAATTGTCTCATAGTAGACACTTGTGATGAAAATGGAAAATGTGGTGGCGAGCCATATATTATTGCTAAAAGCGCATTTGAAGCAACATATAAAAAATATGAATAAAACATACAGAAACTTAATAATATCTATGTTAGTAGTCTCTTTGATCTTTATCTGGGCAGGTTCTATTGTAACGAAAGAAGATAATTTGAAATCTAAAATTGGCCAAATGCTTATTGTTGGTTTTAGAGGCCTAGAAGTTGATTCAGATTCAAGCATTACTAAAGCTATTAACGATTTGAATCTTGGCGGAGTAATATTATTTGATTACGATGTTCCTTCAAAAGGAGAAATCAAAAGAAATATTACTGATCCCGAACAGACAAAAGAATTAATCAAGAATCTAAAATCTGCATCCCCTTCTCTTTTTGTAGCAGTTGATTCTGAGGGAGGTCTAATCAATAGACTAAAAGACAAATATGGTTTTACTAATATTCCGTCGGCCGAAAATATGGGCTTAGAAGATCCAGATCAAACTAAAGAGCACGCTCTTTTTCTTGGCAATCAACTTCGAGAGCTTGGGTTTAATGTTAACTTCGCTCCAGTTGTTGATGTAAATGTAAACCCCGAAAATCCTGTAATCGGAGGGATCCAAAGATCTTTTAGTGAAGATCCCGAAGTTGTAACAGCACACGCCTCCAGCTTCATATCGGGATTAAATGAAAATAATATTATTAGTGCAATCAAGCACTTCCCTGGACACGGAAGCTCAGAAGATGACTCTCATTTAGGTCTCGTAGACATTACCAATACATATCAAACAGAAGAGTTAATCCCCTATAGAGAGATAATTAATTCGGGATATAACGACATGGTAATGACGGCGCATGTAATGAATACTAATATTGATGCTGATTATCCCGCTACAATGTCTCCTAATTTTCTTCAAAATATACTAAGAGAAGAATTGGGTTTTAATGGTGTAATCGTATCAGATGATATGCAAATGGGAGCAATAACCGAACACTTTGGGTTCGAAGAAGCAATAATTAAATCTATTAATGCTGGCTGTGATTTGTTAATCATATCTAACAATGGTGGAGAGTATAGCGAAGAAGACTATTACAGAGCAGTTGATATTATCTTTAATGCTGTTATGTCTGGCGAAATAGACATTGAGACAATAAATAATTCTTATAATAGAATAATGGAGCTCAAAAAACGGTATAGTTTAACAAACTAAAAAGAAAAGAGGCAAACAAAGGTTTGTCTCTTTTCTTTTCCACTAACGGTTGGGGAAGCTTTGAGTATTTTTTGTTCCCACTAACCTGTGACCCCACGGGGAATCGAACCCCGATTACCAGATTGAAAATCTGGTGTCCTAACCGTTAGACGATGGGGCCGTCTTAAAACTGTATACATTAAAAATTGAAAAATTACAAGAAAAAGGATAGAATAACACTATGAAAATATTAGGAATAGAAACTTCTTGCGACGATACTTGTGTTTCGGTTATAAAAGACTTTGAAATTCTAGCTAACGTTGTATCTTCTCAAATAAAAGTACACCAAAAATGGGGTGGAGTTTACCCAACCATAGCCAGAAGAGAGCATCAAAAAAATCTAACTACTGTTTTTAAAAAAGCCCTAGAAAAATCTAATCTTTTGATTAAAGAAAAGTCTTTAATTGAAGAAGAAAAGATAAAAGAGATTCTTTTAAAAGAAGATGTTTTATTAAAAAAAACTATAACTCTTTTAAAAAACTACAAAAAACCAGATATCGATTTTATTGCAGTTACTTATGGACCAGGCCTTGATCCTTCTCTTTGGTCGGGTATTAATTTTGCTAAAGCTCTAAGTGCGGAATGGAAAATACCAATAATACCAGTAAACCACATTGAAGCCCACCTACTAATATCTTTATTTGAAATTAAAAACAATAAACTAAAGCAAAAGAGTGTTAACTTTCCGGCTATTGGATTAATTGCCTCGGGTGGTCACACACAATTAGTCTTAGTAAAGAGTTTAGGGAAATATAAAACAATTGGAGAAACAAGGGATGATGCCGCTGGAGAATGTCTAGATAAAATTGCTCGGATACTGGGTCTAAAATATCCTGGAGGTCCGGCTATAGCTAAGAGAGCGAAGTTATGTAAAAACAATTTGATAACTCTACCTCGCCCAATGATTAATCATAAAAACTATGATTTTAGCTTCTCTGGATTAAAAACAGCCGTCCTATATTCTAAAGACAAAGATTCTGTAAACTGCATGGCTAAAGAGGCGCAACAAGCGGTTATAGATGTTCTTTTAAAAAAGACATTGTTGGCATCGAAAGAGTATAGAGCTCAGAGCATTATTTTAGGTGGCGGCGTTACTGCAAACGAAGAGCTTAGGAAGCAGTTTTCTAAACAGTTTAAATGCTTACTATTGCCCCCCAAGGGAGCACAAACAGATAATGCCCTTATGATTGCTGTTGCTGGCCACATATCCCCAAAAACAAAGAATTATGCTAGGATAAAGTCAAATCCTAATTTAAGAATATGAAAATAGAAAAAAACTATAATCCAAATATAATAGAAAAAAAGATATTTTCTCTCTGGGAAAAAACTAAATATTTTAATCCCGACAATCTTCCCAAAACACACAAAGAAAGCTTTTGCATCCTTATGCCTCCAGCTAACGCCAATGACCCAATGCATATCGGTCATGCGGTAGGAGCAACCCTTCAAGATATAATGATAAGATATAATAGAATGAATAGCAAAAAAGCTTTGTGGTTGCCCGGATCAGATCACGCAGGATTTGAAACTCAAGTAGTTTATGAAAAAAAACTAGAAAAACAAGGGCGCTCTCGTTTTCAAATGACTCGAGAAGAATTTTATAAAGAAGTTTGGGACTATACTCAAAAAAATCGCAAAACCGTCAAAGAACAATTAAAAAGTATGGGCATATCGGCTGACTGGTCTCGAGATACCTTTACCCTAGATTCTCATGTAGTTAAAACAACATACAAAACATTCAAAAAGATGGCCAGTGAAGGGTTAATCTACCGAGGATCTCGATTAGTTAACTTTTGCACCAAACACAAAACAGCTTTTTCTGATTTAGAGATAGAAAAAGTAGAAAAAATAGATCCACTATACTATATGAAATATGGACCAATAACATTAGCTACGGTAAGACCCGAAACACAGTTTGGAGATACCGCTATCGCAGTTCACCCAGACGATAAAAGGTATAAAAAGTATATTGGCAAGAAATTAAAATTTGATACTATCTTAGGAGAAAGAGAATTAATAGTTATTGCTGACAAATTTGTCGAGCCTGATTTTGGAACTGGAGCAGTTAAAATAACTCCGGCTCATGACTTTAATGATTTTGAAATGTGGGAAAGACATAAAAAAGAAATGCCCGAACCGATAGAAACAATTGATGAAAATGGCAAGATGACCGATGTCGCTGGCCCATATCAAGGAATGAAAGTTGACGAAGCAAGAGAAAAAATAGTTAAAGACATGCTAGATAGGGGCTTTATTTTAAAAATAGATGAAAGTTACTCTCACTCAGTTTCAGTTTGCTACAAATGCAAAAAGACGATAGAACCATTAATTAAAAGCCAGTGGTTTATTAAAACCAAGCCAATAGCTAAACCTGCTGTTGAAGCGTTAAAAAGTGGCGAAGTAGAGATTATTCCAAAATCATATTCTAAAGTCTACTTCCATTGGTTAAGAAATATTAGAGATTGGAATATTTCTCGACAAAATTGGTGGGGCATAGCCATCCCCGCTTGGCAATGTCTTGATTGTGGCCACTGGACAATTACAGAAGGAAACACACCTAAAAAGTGTGAAAAATGCAACTCTAAGAATATTGAAAGGGATTCCGATGTTTTTGATACTTGGTTCTCTTCTGGTCAATGGCCCTTTGCCTCGTTAAAAGAAAAAGATTTGAAAAAATTCTACCCTACTTCAGTTATGGACACTGGATACGACATATTATTCTTTTGGGTTATAAGAATGATGATGTTAGGCATTTATGTTACCAAGAAACCCCCATTTAGAAAAATATACCTTCATGGACTAGTGAGAGACAAAGATCGTCAGAAAATGTCAAAATCAAAAGGCAATGTAATTAATCCAATGGAAATTACGGAAAAGTATGGAACTGACGCCTTAAGGTTAGCTTTAATAATCGGCAATATGCCCGGCAAAGATGTTGTAGTTTCAGAAGAAAAGATCAAAGGATACCGAAATTTTGTAAATAAATTATGGAATGTCTTTCGTTTTATACTAATTAACACTGAGGACTACAAACCGGGTAAAATAGCTCTTACTAAAGAAGACAAGCAGATATTAAAAAACTTTGATAAAAAATCTTTATCCATTACTAAAAAGATTAACAACTTTAAATTCTCTCAAGCGGCCGAAGAAATATATCATTACTCTTGGCACGAATTTGCCGACAAGATAATAGAGAAATCAAAGCCAGTTTTAGAAGACAAAAAGAAGAGAAAATCTCGACAATATGTTTTAATAGAAATTACGAAGGGTATAACAATATTGCTACACCCGTTTGCTCCATTTATCACCGAAGAAATATATCAAAATCTTCCAATAAAAAAGAAAACAACTCTAATGATAGAATCTTGGCCAAAATAATATGCAAATATTGTATTTTATCATATTCGCCATTCTTCCCAGTTTTTTGTGGTTAGTTTTCTTTTTAAGAGAAGATCCAAGGCCTGAACCTAAAAAAACCATAATTAAAGTATTCTTCTATGGAGTATTATCTGCTATGCCAGTAATAATAATTGGCATATTGGCTGGCATTATTATGCGATCAATGGGGCTAAACGACTATATTATTACACTAGTAGGTGTAGTTTTTGTTGCTGCAACAACAGAAGAGATTGCCAAATATTTTGCTTTAAAATACTCTGCTCTTAAGAGCTCTGAATGTGATGAGCCACCCGACATTATGATTTATGCTATTACGGCAGCCCTGGGTTTCGCTGCTTTTGAAAACATACTTTTTCTTCTACCTAACGAAGAGGTACTGCTAGCCAGCCCACATATGTATATAAAAAATATGTTTACCGAAAGCGCTATTCGTTTTGCAAGTGGAACATTTCTCCATGCTCTAACTTCGGGCATTGTCGGATACTTTGTAGCAATCTCAATGATGACTACTAAGCATCGAAAAAAGATTGTTGCTATTGGACTATTTCTAGCAATGCTCTTGCATGGTTTGTATAATTTGTCTATAATAGCAGGTAAGGAGAACGAATCACTTTTTGTAATCGCTCCCACTATATTAATAATGCTTTTCATTGTCATCTTTTATTGTTTTTCAAAAACAAGAAAAATGGCAAGCATCTGCAAATTAGAAAAATGAAAACTGAAAACTGGTCTGAGAAAAAAATAGAAAAGAAGTGGCCTGACCCCGAAGGAGAATTAGCAATAGATTTGTGTCATACAGAAAAAGAGATAATAATACAATCAGCTGTGGCTGGTATCAAAGCCGAAGACATTAGTATATCTGTTGAGAAAGATGTTTTAATCATTAAGGGCTCTCGAGTTCGCCCCGAACAAAACAAAAACTGCAACTATTTTATCGAGGAGTGTTATTGGGGGAACTTCTCAAGAAAAATTATCATTACCGAAGATATTGACCCATCTAGAATAGACGCCTCAATGAAGGATGGTATTTTAACCATTAAAGTGCCAAAGGTAATTAAAGACCTAAAAGAACCCATAAAGGTAAAACAGCCTCAATAGAGGCTGTTTTAATCAGTGCCGGAGGTGGGACTCGAACCCACACACCATAAGGAACATGGTCCTAAACCATGCGTGTCTGCCATTCCACCACTCCGGCTTACAGAGGGAAGGCCCCTTTCAAAAAAGGGGCCCTTTTGTCTGTACAGACAAAAAATAACTAAGACACCCCCATTATTCTAATAACAAACTCACTAATACCTCTTGATAGTATGGCTAACACAATTGCAATGATAGCAAATGTAAGAACTGATCGTCCCTTTTTAACACTATCTTCATCTTGTCCACCCATAAGAAAGTAATATGCTCCAAGCAAGAAAAAGAGTGCCGAAGCCATAAGTAAAAGCCAGAAAGCACCAGTAAAAACAGATGATATAGCTGTCTCAATGGTAATGGTCTCGGGAATGTTTGTAGGAATTGTCTCTCCTAATCCTACCCCTGACCCCCCCTCACCTAAAGCAACAAAAGGCAAAGCAACCATAAAGCATACTGCAAGTAATAACAACAATGATGATTTTTTCATATTTTTATTTTAATTTATTTTTCGACCTTTATATCAACCTGTAACAGTTCTTGTAATAAGCTCCACTATTCCTTGGGATAATATTGCCAAGACAATCGCAACGATAGTAAAGACTAAAACGCTCTTTCCCATTCTTCGGTATTCTTCGTTGTAACCACCCATAAGAAAATAATATGCTGCAAGTAGAAATGATAAAACCGAGGACACAATCAAGAGCCAAAACATATAGCCAAAGATTCTTCCAATAATTATTCCGATGTCCAAGGTTTCTTCACCAACAATTCCGTAAACGACGGCAATGATTCCCCTAGCCAACAAAAGAATTAATAACCCCAATAGAGTGTATATCGCAATATTCTTAGCAGTTTCAATATTTTTAGGATTACCAGCTGCAGTTAGTAAAAAGAAAGCAGCAACCAAAAAAGACAGTGGTGCCAATACTAATCCTAGATTAAATAAAAATCCTGCAAATGTATTTAAAAGTTCTGGAAACTCAGTTGCATCTATTGGCGAAGTTAATTCGATGCTCTCAGCAAAACAAAAAGACAAAGGCAAACAAAGCATTGAAATAGGAATGATAAATTTGTTTATTTTCATCTTTTAATCTATTTTTCCCTTTTTTTATAAATTTGTCAAGAACATATTGCCGACGCGACCTTATCTTGCGCACTAAGTCTCATTACTCTTACCCCTTGAGTTGTTCTGGAAAGCTTGGATACCAAAGATATCTCACTCTTAATTACATGGCCCTTGCGAGATATAATGATAAGGTCTTCTTCATCTCCTTTAAGAACTTTGGATACTACCAAGTTGCCAGTCTTTGGAGTTACATTAAGTGCTTTAATACCCGAACCACCCCTTTGTTGAACACGATATTCTTTAAGAAGCGTCTTTTTCCCGTAACCATTTTCGGTAATTACAAGTAGCAATTCATCTTTTTCTTTTTGATTAATAATCACATCCATTCCAACAACCTTATCTCCCTTCTTGAGCCTAATTCCTCTAATTCCAGCTGCCGTTCGACCCATCTCTCTTATATCTTTTTCCTTAAATCTTATTGATTGACCATTTTGAGTAACCATAATAATATCGTCTTTGCCACTAGTCTTGCAAACATTCTTTAACAAGTCGCCCTTCTTAAGATTGATTGCAATAAGGCCTGATCTCCTAATATTCCTAAACTCATCTAAAGAAGTTTTCTTAACTACTCCTTGTTCTGTTGCCATAATTAAGTATTTAATTCCATTCTCAACATCATCTTTACTTAAAGGGATAATAGACAAAACTTTTTCTTGAGAAGATATCTCTAAGAAGTTAAATATACCTCTGCCTCGAGCTACTCTATTAGCTTCGGGTATTTCATAGGCCGGTATTCTAAACACCTTACCCGAATCGGTAAAGAATAACAAAGAATCGTGGGTCTTGGCTTCAATAAAATGCTCAACAACATCCTCTTGCACTGTTTTCATACCAAGTATACCCTTGCCACCTCTTTTCTGAATTTTGTAAGTTTGAGGATTAATTCTTTTAATATATCCACCACTAGTTAATGTAATAATTGTACTCTCCAAAGGAATTAAATCTTCTTCAGCTATCTCTTCTAGTTTTTGGATATAAACTTTAGTCCTTCTCTCGTCTCCAAACATCTTCTTAGCCTCGTTTAATTCTTTTTCGATAATTTCTTCTATCTTCTTAGGACTCTTGAGTATTGCGGTTAATTCTTTGATCTTTTTCAATAACTCCTTCAACTCCTCATCAATCTTATCTCTTTCCATCTTAGCCAACTGGTGTAGTCTGATTTCTAAAATAGCGCTGGCCTGAATTTCAGTAAGTTTAAACGCTTTCATTAAGTTTACCCGAGCGTCATCTTTACTCTTAGATTGCCTAATAATCTTAATACATTTATCAATATTGCTAAGGGCTATCATTAACCCCTCTAAAATATGAGCTCTTTCTTTAGCTTTATTTAATTCAAACTCTGTTCTTTTATAAACAACATCTTTCCTGTGATCGATATAATAACTAAGAGCTTCAAACAAACTTAATGTCCTTGGCTGAATACCATCTACTAAGGCGATCATATTTAGATGAAATGTTTTTTGAAGCGATGTAAATTTATACAATCGATTAATAATTTTTTTAGGATGAGCGTCGGATTTAAGATCGATTGCAATTCTTAACCCGTCTCTATCAGATTCATCTCTAATATCTTTAATGCCATCTATTTTCTTGTCGGTAACTAATTTAGCAAACTGCTCAACCAAACTAGCCTTATTCAACTGAAAAGGTATCTCTGTAATAATAATCTGTTGATTCTTTGGAGAATCAACAACATCGGCAGTGCCCCTAACAACAATTGGCCCTTTGCCCTGAGAATAAGCGGTTATTACCTCTTTCTGATTATAAATTTTACCACCAGTTGGAAAATCAGGCCCTTTGATAAATTGAAAAAGATCTTCTGTTTTTGCGTTGGGGTTCCTCATTACAAAACAAGCTGCATCGGCAACTTCAGAAAAGTTGTGAGGTGGAATAGATGTCATCATTCCAACCGCGATACCCAATGTTCCATTTAATAATAATTGAGGAAAGGGGGCTGGTAAAACCGCGGGCTCTTTTTGAGTTCCATCGTAGTTATCTCTAAACTCTACTGTGTTTTTATCAATATCTCGCAACATATCTTCTCCCACATGAGACATTCTAGCCTCGGTATAACGGTAAGCTGCAGGAGAGTCTCCATCAATAGATCCAAAGTTTCCTTGCCCATCAATCAAAGGATAGCGAAAAGAAAAATCTTGAGCCATACGAGCCATAGCATCATAAACCGAAGCATCCCCATGAGGATGATAGCGTCCTAAGACCGAACCGATTACGTTAGCAGATTTTCGAAATTTGGCATTATGTCTTAAGCCATCTTCGTGCATCGCATAGAGTATTCTTCGATGAACTGGCTTTAATCCATCTCTAACATCAGGAAGTGCGCGAGCTACAATTACCGACATCGCATAATCGATATAGCTTTCTTGCATTTCTTCGGTAATTTCTCTTACCTTAACATAACCAATCTCAACTCCTAAGTTTTCGTCTTTCTTTTTTTTCATTTTTTAGAACTTAAAACAACAACTTCGACACCCTCTCTGGATGATAAGTCTTTGTTTTTAATATTTAATTTAGAAACTTCTTCTTGTTTTTCTATTCCCATTATTTTCAGAAACTCATCTAATTGCTTGCTATTATCATATCCCATAGGAATAACAATCTTGGGTTCGATTTGAGCAATTATTTTAGCAACCTCTTTAGCACGATCATTGTCCGATCCATTAATATCTATAATTAAAATATCAATATTATCAAAGTCTAGTTTTAATTCTTCTTGACTTAAAGAAGAGATATAGCAAATAGTAATGCTCTCGGTTTCAATAAGGTAAAAAGGTTTTTTACTTGGAATATCAATACTCTGCACAAAAACACCCCCGATCTCATACTCTCCAGGGCCAGATATTAAGAAAGGCTTAGTGTCAGACTTTAGTTGACCAGATGCAACCTTATCACTTTTTAACAAAATAACATTTTCTTTATTCTTTGAGTTTATCGGCTCAATGGCAACATCAATATTTGAATTCTTGTCTTTCTGAGTATTCAAATTAAAAAAACTTCCTCCGTTCCAAGTTATGTTCATATAGTTTTATATTGTTTACTTATTGATATTATCACAGCTATTGCAAAAATTCAACATTTGTTATAATATCCAGACAATATGAAAGATTTACTTATAGACAAAATAAACGAGCAGAAAATAATTAAGGTGGGTGACATTGTCGAAGGAGCTGTTGTTGGTCATGGCAGATCTTCGGTTTATGTTGATTTGGGTATATACGGAACTGGGATAATTTATGGCAAAGAATATCAAGTTGCCAAAGACTTATTGCGTAAGAGTGCTCTAGGAGAAAAGATTTTTGCCAAGATCACTTCTCTAGAAAACGAAGACGGTTACATTGAATTGTCGGCTAGTAAGGCGGGACTAGATTTTGCTTGGACTACAATTAAAGAGAAAAAAGAAAGTGGAGAACCAATTAATGCAAAAATAATTGGAGCCAACAAAGGAGGATTACTAACTAAAGTAATGGGACTCTCGGCATTTATTCCAGTATCACAACTATCCAGCCAAAACTATCCCAAAATTGACGGAGGAGATTCTTCCAAAATACTAAAAGAAATACAAAGATTTATTGGAACAGAGATGGAAGTCAAGATATTAGATTTTTCACAAAAAGACGAAAAACTAATATTATCTGAGAAAATAGATGAAATGGAAAGAAATAAAAAGTTATTAGAAGGTTATTCTATTGGAGATATAGTGACTGGTAAAATTACAGGTATTGCTGATTTTGGAGCGTTTATCTCCTTTGGAGATAATGTCGAAGGACTAATTCATATATCAGAACTTTCTTGGCAAGTAGTAAACGATGCCAATGAAGTCTTAAAAGAAGGAGATGATGTAGAAGCCAAGATTGTTGAAATAAATAACGACCGCGTTTTCTTGTCTATCAAGGCGCTTAGAGAAAACCCATGGGAGAAGATTCAAAGTAAATATAGCGTCGGGGATACTATTGATGGCAATGTTGTTAAAATAAATGATTTTGGTGCTTTTATAGAATTAAAATCCAAGGAAGACAAAGTCCAGGGTCTCTGCCATGTATCCGAATTTGGTACTGTAGAAAAAATGTCTGAAGAATTAGAACTTAACAAAAAATACAAGTTTGAAATAACTTCCCTAGAACCGCAAGAACATCGCATAATACTAAAAAAAGCCGCCTAATTGGCGGCCCTTTCTTTATTTAAGCTCGGTAAGTGAAACGAATCTTATACTCTTATCCTCAATATTAACGCCCCTATCAACAATTACTGCGATACCCAATACATTACCGCCAGATTGACGAATAGACTCAACCGCATCATTAATAGATTTTCCACTACAAGCAACATCTTGAACTAATAACACATAATTATTTTCAACATCACTCTCGCTCGAAACCTCTCTTCTTGTTATTTTATGTAATCTATCGGCAATACTTTTCGCAACAAAAGAACTGCTTTCTCCGACTGGAATCACTACATCTACTTGATCCCTACTAAAAGATTCTGCTAAAAGAGCACAAAGAAAAGAAATTTGCTCTGGATTTTGATAAAACTTTTCTTTGTCAAAGTATTCAGAACTTTCTTTACCATTAGATAATTTAAAGCATCCCCTTATCCGAGCACTATCAATAATATCAAAAACTCTTACTGGGTTTTCGGCACACCTCTCTAGGGCTGCTTTTCCGGTATCACTAATTTGAATAGAGTCTTCTCTATCTATCTCTTTGTTGTCTTTTCCGCCCAAGGGCCAATGTTCAATATTCATACTTTAATAATACAATAACTTCTTTAAAAAAACAATATATTTCTTGATTTTACAAACTATTTAGTATATACTCTCAAATGACGCTCTCGTAGCTCAATAGGATAGAGCAACTCCCTTCTAAGGAGTAGGTTGCACGTTCGAGTCGTGCCGGGAGCACATGGTGGGCGTAGCTCAATGGCAGAGCTCTGGTTTGTGGTACCAGTGGTTGCGGGTTCAAATCCCGTCGCTCACCCCAAAAAATTTATCTATCTTTTTTCTTCTAATTTTAAAGCTGTGCTCAACACCTTCTTATCGCGTAAAATTTGAAGAACTATTTCGTCTCCGATATTATACTTTTCTAATATATCAGATAAGTA
>JAQVRO010000026.1:3477-5983 GCA_028701035.1 Minisyncoccota bacterium | reverse complement strand
TCTGAATTACCCGAACTGGATTCCATGGAATATCATAGTTAATAACCATTCCGCTTCTATTTAAGTTAAATCCTTCTGAAATTTTGTCAGATGATAATAAAATATCAAATTCGTTCTCCTGATCTTCGTATGAGGCATCAAAATTTTTATTGATTTGATTGATTTTTGTTGCTGACAAGTCACCGGCCACTACCAAAACTCTATCTTTATATACTTTTTCTAGCGCTTTTTCGAGATATTTTACAGTATCAACATATTCCGAAAAAATTATGAGTTTTCTTTTTGGCTCGCCTTTATTTGGTTGTTTAGCTAATTCTTCTTTGAGGTGTTCTAGCAAACAATCTGTCTTAGGATCATTCTTTACAAGATCTAGTTTTTCAAGTTCTGATAATATTTCGTCGAATAATTTTAAATCAGATTCAATAGCTTCAAGAAAATCATCCTTGTGCTTAAATACACTTAATTTATATCGTTTATGATTTTTGGGATATTCCCCTTGTTTGATTTTTTCCTCATATTCAAGAAGGTATTTTTCAATCTCATCTACATCCAATTCGTAGATTTTTTCTAAAAGCGCTCTGTCTAGAATATACTCACCGGTTTTCTGAATGAATTTTTGGCTATTTTCTGTAATTTTCTTGAAGTTTTTAATGCTTTGTTCAAATGAGCCAAAAGAACTTTCAAAACGTTTGACTAGCAAGCGTCGCATGAAATCAAATAAGTTTCTTTGTTGAATAAATTGACGATTATCATCTTCACTCATTTCTTCTTTAACATCCTTTTCATACTCAAACGGCCTATAAATTGCTCCTTTAAATCTTCCACCTTCTTCCGGCTCGCCAAAATAACTTTCAATAATAGTAGTATAAAAATCAGATTGTTCTTTATTTAATTCAAAAAACCATTCTTTGGGGTTGGCAATCTTGGAAAGCTCTTTAACTTCATTCTTGTAATAAGGATTATGTTGTAAATCAAGTCGATTGCGCCTGATAGTTACCGGCTCAATAACATTTCTAATTTGCTTGGCTAGATAACGCGCTCTTGTGGCAACTTTTTTTAAATCAACAACATCTTCTTCGAATAATGCCTTGTAGTAATTTGTAGCTTTATTTCTTTTGGCATTATCGGGTGAATTCCAATATTTTTTAATATATCCAAGTCTGTCAAACATTCCTTTGAAACCTTTAAATTGATCAACCAAATTGTTTTCTAAAGTAATTGACGATTTTTTGGGTGTTATAAAAAGCTTTAAAAGAGCCAAAATATCCCCTGGTCGATTATTAAAAGGTGTAGCGGTTAACAAAATAACTTGCTTTTCTCTACAGATACTCTTTAAAATCTCATAGTCTTTCGTATCTTGATTTCTAAAGCGGTGCGCCTCATCAATTATTACGACTTCAATATCTTTGGCTTTGTTAACAAATTCCAATGTATTTTCAAGATCACCTAGAGAACGAACTTCCCAATCGTAAAGACTAAACTCTTCTGTGTATTTTTTCCAGCCGGAATTTTTATTTCTATCGCCAACAAGACCGGGTGGGCATATGATAATTCCGCGTTTTTTTAAATGTTTAGCAATGGCGCAAGCAATAATAGTTTTACCCAAACCCACCACATCAGCCACTATAACTCCGTTATGATTTTCCATAATTGCTAATGCTTGCTTAACCGCGTCTAATTGGTATTGATAAGGTTTGTAGTTGTTTTCTTCCAGGGTCTTAATTAAAGAATCGCCAATCTCTTTTTGCTCAAATGAATCAAGATGTGTTTTCAAAACCAAACAAAACGCTTCAAATGGGGAAATGTCTTTGACTAAAGTTTCCGTTTCAATAACTTGAATCAGCTTCTTTTTTACGTCATCAAATTCAGTGATTTTTACTGCTTCCCTCCATAGCTCATCAAAATATTGATCAGCATCTTCAAAACCGTAATCTCCAATTTCCACATTAAATTCATTCTGAGTGGAAAGCCCCGCTTTGGTAAGATTACTAGAACCAGTAATAAATAAATTATTTTTACCAACCTGACTCTGATCGAGTTTAAAGAGATACAGCTTCGCGTGATTTGGTTTATATGTTTTTCTAATAATCAATCTATCTTTTTGGATTAACTCGACGAAAAATCTCACTTGTTCATAAAATTCTTTTGTATCAAAATTTTCATTATTTAATGACTTTTTAATTGACTCAAAAAATTTATATGTTTTTTCTTCATCTGATAATTGTTCGTTTTCTGAAAATTCAATTAAACCAAAATTTGACCGGTCAACATTTAAACCAACCAGTACTTTAGTAATAGTGTTTGGGTTAGTTTTTAAGCCTTCATACAGCTCTCTAATTCCGGAAAAATAAAAAAACCCAACAAGAAACTTTAACTCGTTGCTTTTATCAATAAGCTCTATTAAACGTTTTTTCAAATTTTTAGCCTCACTGTTTGTGATAAAATTGTTCATATCTTCAATAGTCATTATACCACAACAAAAACGAAAAACCACCCTTTTGGGATG
>JAQVRO010000026.1:0-3377 GCA_028701035.1 Minisyncoccota bacterium | reverse complement strand
GCTGCCGGACTAGGACTCGAACCTAGATTAACGGGACCAAAACCCGTCGTCCTACCAATTAGACGATCCGGCAATAAATACTACTCCTTTATACCAACCATTTTAATAATTGCAAGCTCTAAGGGCAATTGAAGTATCGTAGAATACTTCATTTTATTCTGTGCCTCTATCATTATCTCTAAATTATTAACAAGGGAATCGGAGCTAAAGTCCTCTGACTGTCTTTTCATACTCTTAAAATCTTCTTCTGTCAATCCAGCAAGAATAGTATTAATTACTGGACTACTTTTATCTTCTGAATCTTCCGCCATAATCTTAACAATCATTATCTTTCTTAAATAATCGGTGAACATTTTAGCAAACTCCCTAACATCTTTTCCTCTATCTCCTAGCGTATTAACAATATCGAATGCTCCTTTGGCATCTTTAGCAAGTATGAAATCGGCCATTTTAGAGGCAACGCCAACATCTACTAAACCCAAAAGATCCTCAATGTCTTTGGCTTTTATCTTCTCTTTGCTATCTGGAAAAAAGGATGCAATTTGACCAAGCAAAACCTCAGAATCTCTAGCGGCTCCTTCGGAATTAAGAGCAATTAATTCAATCGCCTCTTTTTCAATATTAATCCCCTCTTTTTTAACAATACCTTCTAGTCTTTTGATTAACTCTGGAGCGGTAAGCTTTCGAAAATCAAATCTCTGACACCTCGAATTAATTGTGCCTATCATTTTATGAGCTTCCGTAGTAGCAAGTATAAATACAGCATGCTCTGGGGCCTCTTCTAGTATCTTTAGAAGCGCGTTTGATGCTTCTTTGGTGAGTTGATGGGCCTCGTCGATAATATATACTTTTTTGTTAGATCCAACGGGAGTAAACTTGATCCCCTCTTTAAGCTCCCGAATATCATCTATTCCACGATGAGATGCTGCATCAATCTCAATTAGATCAACTGCTGAACCCTTGGCAATGTCTAGACAACTAGCACACTTACCACAAGGCTCAAACCCCACCCTATTTTGACAATTAAGTGCTTTGGCTAATAACCGAGCAATCGTAGTCTTGCCAGATCCTCTAGGACCACAAAATAAGTATGCATGAGCAGTTTTACCAGAGTTAATAGCATTAGTAATGGTTTTAACAACATGCTCTTGTCCAGCAATTTCACCAAATGTTTGCGGTCTGTATTTTCTATAAAAAACTAAGTTTGTCATATCTTCTTAAAAAGATTACGATATATTACAAAAAGAAGCAAGAGCATAAACAAAAAACCAATTAGTGCTTGTGTTCCGAAATAATCGTTAATTGCGACCCCAAAAACAGTTAAGAAGCTAACAATCAGGCCAGCGATCAATACTCCGAGGGCAATCAAGGGAAATGCTTTTTTGATTTGTATTCCAAAAACAAAAGAAACTAAAGACGCTGTCCAACCACCAGTGATTGGCAACGGAATAGCAACAAATACAATTAAAAGGTATGGTCCATATTTGGCTACTTTATCACTATACTTGTCTCTAGTATGAGAAAATAGTTTATCGAAAAACCATTTAAAAAAAGAACTGTGCCTTGATAAAAAGCTAGAAACTTTGTTTAATAGTGTTAGAAGAATTAGAACGACAAACAAATTACCTAGCACTGATACGAAATATGCAACAATAGGGCTTAATCCATAAACGCCAATAGCCATAGGAATAGCAATACGCAACTCCCCCACAGGAGTCATAGCTAATAAGAAAGTCTTAATTAATTCTATCATTAATTGAAATATAACATATTTTGAAAGAAAGACAATTGCTAAAACTTTAAATATATTGTAGAATGCAAACAATGCAAAACCAAACACATAAATTACCCCCACAAGACTTAGAGGCCGAACAATCCTTACTCGGATCTCTATTAATTGACAAAAACGCCATAATCAAGGTGGTGGACTTTTTAAAACCAAGAGACTTCTACAAAAATAGTCACCGAGAGATATATGAAGCCATTATTTTTTTATTTGAAAAAGGAGAGCCGGTAGACATACTATCAATCTCTTCTTTATTAAAAGAAAAGAAAACGTTTGATGCGATTGGTGGCAACTCTTACTTAACTGAGCTGGCCAACTCAGTACCCACATCTACCAACGTTGTAAGTTATGCTAAAATCGTTCAAAAGAAAAGAATACTAAGAGACCTAATTGAATCAGGCCGAGAGATAGAATCTATTGCTTACAAGGAATCGGGAGATATAGAACATATGCTAGACTATGCTGAAAAAAAGATATTCTCTATTGCCGAACACTCAATGCAACAAAGATTTCTCCCTATTAAAGATGGGCTAGAGGAAACTTTTGATAGAATAGATCAACTCTCAAAATTCAAAGGAAGTATTAGAGGAATACCAACTGGATTTAAAAGTTTAGATAATATGCTCTCCGGTCTTCAAAAGTCTGATCTTGTGATTCTAGCAGCCAGGCCATCGTTAGGTAAATCTTCTCTAGCTTTTAACATCGCTCTAAATAGTGCTATGACAGACAAAAAATCTATTGGAATATTTAGTCTTGAAATGTCTAGAGACCAAATAATAGATAGATTTATTGCAACACTAGCTGAATTAGACTTGTGGAAGATAAGGACTGGAAGATTGTCTTCGGATGGTGAAGATAATGACTTTGAAAGAATACAAAGGGCTCTATCGGTCTTATCAGAACTTAATATATATATTGATGACTCGGCTACATCTGATGTTTTGCAAATGAGAGCACTAACAAGAAGACTCCAAGCCGATAAGGGACTAGACCTTATCATTGTTGACTATTTGCAATTAATAGACTCGGGAAGAAATAGCAACTATGACTCTATGGTGCAACAAATGAGTGTCATTTCTCGCTCCCTAAAAGGATTGGCCAAAGAATTAAATGTTCCTGTGCTAGCTTTATCGCAATTATCAAGAGCAGTAGAGCAAAGAACGCCTCAAATACCTAGATTGTCTGATCTTAGAGAATCTGGCTCAATTGAGCAAGATGCTGATGTAGTGCTATTTATTCACCGAGAAGATAAGTATCGCCAAGACAGCGGAAGACAAAATATCGCTGATATTATGATTGCTAAGCATAGAAATGGTCCTGTAGGTAAAGTAGAATTATACTTTGATGAACAAACTGCTACATTTAAAAACCTAGAAAAGGGATACGAAGAGGAAGATGGAGAAAATGTAGTCTTCTAGAGTATGTACCCTAAACCAATACAAAAATTAATAGAAGAGTTTTCTAAGTTTCCAACAGTAGGGGTTCGCACCGCTACTCGTTTTGCTCTATACACCTCTAAGCTAGATAATAAAGAATTAAAACAATTAATAGAAGCGATAATCTCTGCTAAAAAAGAAACTAAAATATGTAG